>CAZXNN010000168.1:0-6894 GCA_964641915.1 uncultured Nitrospira sp.
GGGCAGCCGGCTATCTCGTCAAAGGCGCGACGACCGATCTGGCCGGCTCGTTGCGGTCCATGATCGACAGCGTTCGCGCACAACACGATATCCCGTGCGTTCCACCGACAGAGGTCAGGCCCTCGCCAACGGCAATACGACCGGTCTGATAATTGGGTTTGGCACAGGACGCGATTGATCGAATCACTTGAGAAGGAGCCGCGATGGCTATGCGAATGACGCTCTGCGGATTTTGCCGACGTCTCACCTGCGAGAGGACCGAGGCCGGTCCAACCAACGGCGAGCAGGAGGCGGGGCCATTGATGACCGGCTCGCTCCTGCCGGAGGACTTCAAGATCGAAGAGGCCTATTGCCGTGACTGTGAGCGATTCTACCACCAACTCGTCACCTTCGGACGTGGAGACTCATCCGTTACGATGAGGAATGTGCGGGAACCTCAGGCGCATGAGATTTCGCAAGCAACGATCACGGCGGGAATCTCAGCGTAAGGTACGGACCTGCATGGCTACCACGAAAGCAACCAACGAATCCGATGTTAGGAGGCAACGCGGCGAGGAATGTGTGCGCTGTCAAGGACCGACCGTCCATGAAGTCTGTGTTGATTGGGTTTCGGGGGGAGGCCATCTATCCTTTCCAGGACAGCGCTGCCTTCTATGCGGCGACATCACGGATTCGCTCATCTTGTCCCATCGCCTCACCCACCTTCAGCCAGACAGTCGCAATACAAGACACCCGCGGGGGCAGTCCTTCACGGTGGAGTCGATCGGAACAGGACGCCAGAATCCCCCCAATCGGAAATACCCGCGATGAAAGCGGCTACCTTCACCCAGGACAACCTGATGGCAGCGCAGGACTCCAGGCCGATGTCAGCTTTAATGGGTCGGCGACGAATCCTCGTCGTCGATCACGACGACGAGATCCGCCTATCGACCTGCAAGCAGTTGACAGAATGGGGCTTCGAAGCGATCGGGGAAGCCAATGGGGTGTCGGGACTCGCACGCCTCGCACATACGACGCCGCCATCAACTTTCGCAGGCATGCTGCTCGAGATGGATATGCCGATCCTCGGCGGCATGGCCGTTCTTCAGGAAATGAAGGACCGCCATCCGACCATCCCGGTCATTATCATGGGCCGCATCCCCCATATCGACAAACTCCGGAATGCCGTCAAGATGTGGGCACAAGAATACATCGTCAAACCCTTCGACCCGGAGCTTTTGAAGCTGAAATGCGCCTCGGCGTTCTCCGGACCGCCGCGCTGAACATAAAATGAATGGCAGACCGTCTCCAGCACAGTCAGACCAACGGGTGACCGAAGACCAACAGCGGATCACGTGGCACCGATTCATAGCGGTGCCTCCTGAACGGGATTCGTCGAAAGCAATCGGGCTCCCCTTGGTCTGGCTCTGGATGCGCCACAATGCCACGTCCTAACCCCACAGGAACAGTCACCGTGTTCGTCGCCCCAGATCCCCCTGAGTAGGCCGCCGCCAAAAGCTCAGACCCCGGCGGGGCTCGCCGGAAGAATCGCCCAAGCCAGGCTAAAGACTGTTCACGCAAGATCCACAGCCTCTGGGAAGCCAGGCTCGATTTCCCTGCTGTGGGTACCAGGAAGATGTACACATGACCGACCGAACTGATGCGCCGAACACCCATAGGATTCTCGTTATCGACGACGATCCCGATATCAGCGGGCCTCTCCGACTGGCGCTTGAAGCAGCTGGGTATGACGTTCGGGATGCCGGGATCCGATTCGAGAATCCGTTGCGAAGCATGACCCCAACCGCTAAGATCATCGTCTCTGCGCGACCGACCTAATCACCTAACCATGGAACTGATATACTCGCTGCTCTCATCGGAGTCCTGTACATGAAAATTCGCTCTATTCTTTCGCTCATCGGGCTCAGCGCCACGCTGTATGGCGCCGCGATGCCGGCGGCGCCCGGCTTCGCGCTGGAACCGGCCCCATCGGCCTATACCCTCGACTCGATTCTCGACCTGGCCTTGGCGAGAAATCCGGCCGTGTCGTCCGCGGAAGGGACTATCGATCAGCAGCGCGGCCAACAGACTGCCGCCGGCGCCTATCCGAATCCTACCGTCACCGGATACATGGGCTACGGTGAAGTGCGGGACACCGGTCGGGCCGATATCCGCGAGTCCCTCCAACGTGAAACGCTCACCGAATACAACGTGACCATCGGACAGCCATTGGAATGGCCGTCGATGCGAAAGGCTCGCCAGGGGGTGGCGGACGCGGGACTGGCGACAGCCAACGCCGGCATGTCGGAAACACGCTTGCACCTGACCACGCAAGTCAAGGTCGCCTTCTACGACCTGTTGCTGGCCCAACGGGACGCCGCGCTGGCCCAACAAAATCTCGACATCGTCGAGAGCGTCGGGCGAATCGTCAAGGCTCGTGTGAAATCAGGAGAAGCGCCGCAATTTGAATCGATTAAAGCCGAAGTCGAAGTCCTGAAGGCCAAGCAACAACTCGCCCGCGCAGAGAACGCCGTGCGCATCAATCGAGCCGTAGTGGATACGCTCACCGGCGGCGCGCTCGGACCAACGTATGTCATTCAGGGCGACTTCATGAGCATGTCGAAGGAGGTCCACGTTGACGGATTGATTGTTCGCATGGGCACCCAGCATCCGTCCATTCAACGGCTGCTGAAATCGGTCGAACAGTCGGACTGGAGAATAGAATTCGAGCGACAATCGAGAATGCCTAGCGTGACGATCAACGGCAGCTACTGGCGCGAGATCGGCCGGGAAGCAGTGCAGGGAGGGCTGTCCATCCCCATGCCGCTCTGGTACCGCCGTGAGGGAGAAATCGCCGCGTCGCTGGGATCCAAGCGGCATCACGAAGCCGAGCTGCTGCGGACGCGCAACGAACTGGCGAGAGCCATTTTCCAGCATTATCAAGACGCCCGAACGACGGCCGAATTGATCGACGTGTTCGACAAGGGCTTGCTGAAACAAGCGCAAGAAGCCTTACGACTCGCTCAGTTTAGTTTCCAGCAAGGGGCGTCGAGCCTGCTCGACGTCTTTGATGCCCAGCGCGTGCAACGCCAGATCCAGATGGACTACGCGCAAGCCCGGTACGAATTGTCGGTCTCCCTGGCGCGCCTGGAACGAGCCGTGGGAGGCGCCCTATGATCCTGCTTACACCCTGTCGCACCCGACGTGGCACATTGGAGAACACTTCCGTGATGAGGTCACCATTTCGCGTCCAACTTCCTCTCGTGGCAGGCCTGCTGGTCGCTGCGCTCCTGGCTCATTCAGGATGCAACCAGACGCCGGGCGATGCCGCCGTGGCCAATCGGCCCGGCGCCGACTCAGCCCCCGGCATCGTGGCCCTGACCGCGGAAGAATCCGTCCGCATCGGGCTGGTCGTCCAGCCGGCGACTCGAAGCGATTTCCGCACCTCTCGGGACTTTCCCGCAATCCTGCAACCGAATGAACGCGCGATGGCGGACATTACAACCCTGGTTCGCGGACGGGTCGTGGACGTCTACGCAGACTTGGGGCAGCAGGTCGAAGCCAATGCCCTCCTAGCCATCCTCTACAGCAGCGACCTGGGCCTGGCGCAATCCGCCTATCTGAAGTCGCGAGCCAAACTCCATGTCGCCGAGCAAGCCTACGCGCGGGCCAAGTTCCTGCTGCAGGAACAGGTGATCGGGGAAGCGGAGGCCCAGCGACGGCAGGCGGAACTGTTCAGCATGCAGGCGGAAGCCCATGAAGCGCGCGATCACCTGAAGCTCCTCGGCATGAACGACGACGAATTCCGCCGACTCGACAAGAGCCGGGACATTCGCTCCCATGTGCCGATCGTGGCGCCCTTTGCCGGCCGCATCATCGGACGCAACCTGACCAGAGGAGAGGTCGTCGAGACCACGGAGAAGCTCTTCGTGGTCGCCGATCTTTCCGAAGTCTGGGTGCGGGCCAACATCCCGGAAAAAGACATTCCGTTCGTCCACACCGTCCATGCCTCCGGTGGCAGGCAGGCCGAAGTGCGCATCAATGCCTATCCGAAGGAAACCTTCAAGGGAACGATCACCTATGTCGGCGATGTCCTGGATCCCTCCACCCGCACGATGCAGCTGCGGCTCGAACTTCCCAATCCCGAGGGACGGCTGAAACCGGAGATGTTCGCCACCATCCGGCTCTTTTCCGAATCGCAGCCCGACCGGTTGGCCGTCCCGGAAGCCGCGCTGCAACGGGACCAGAACCGGACCTTCGTCTTCGTGCAACGCAACGTGACCGAGTATGAAGTCCGCGAGGTCCAAGTCGGGGAATCCAACGGCACCCATAGCACCATCCTCGGAGGCCTCACCGAAGGCGAGCCGGTCGTCACACACGGCGCCTTCATCTTGAAATCCGAATTCTTGAAGAAACAAGTCTGATGGTCACCCGCCTGCTCGACATTTCACTGCGCCAGCGCATGCTTGTCGTGATCTTCGCGATCATGCTCGGCATCGGAGGCCTCTATTCCTTTCGAACCATCCCGATCGATGCGTTCCCCGATGTCACCAGCGTGCTCGTGCAGGTCGTCACCAAGGCGCCCGGGTTATCTCCCGCAGAAGTCGAACGCCTGGTGACCTACCCGATCGAGCTGCAACTGACCGGCGTCCCCGCGCTCATGGAAATGCGGTCCCTGACCAAGGTCGGTCTGTCACTGGTGACCATCGTGTTCGACGATACGATGGACACCAACCTGGCGCGCCAGCTCGTGCTGGAGCGTCTGATTGAGGTAAAAGAGCAGCTTCCCCCCGGCACAGAGCCGATGCTCGTGCCGAACAGCACCGGGTTGGGCGAGGTCTTCCAGTACTATCTGGCCGACGCCCGCGCTCCCGTCTCGGACGAAGCGGTGACTCACCAGCAACTGATCGATCAGCGCACACTCCAGGACTGGATCATCCGGCCGCTGCTGAAGAGCACGCCGGAAGTGATCGATGTGAACTCCATGGGCGGCTTCGTCAAACAGTATCAAGTGCTGGTCGAGCCGGCCATGTTGCGCAAATACGATCTGACCCTCCGCGAAGTCTTCGACGCCGTGGCCAGCAACAACGCCAATGCCGGCGGCAACATCCTGGAAAAGCACGACGAGAAATATATCGTGCGCGGGATCGGTCTGATTCGGTCGCTCGAAGACGTCGGACGCATCGTGATCAAGGAAGCCGGCGGCACGCCGGTCTTTGTCAGCGATGTGGCGCAGGTGTTGATCGATCATGCGGTCCGGCACGGGGCCACCGTGCTGAACGGAGATCGCGAGGTCGTCACCGGAATCGTCCTCATGTTGCGAGGGGGCAACGCGCGTGACGTCGTCGAAAGCATCAAGGCCCGCATCGACGACATACACCGTCTGCATCTGCTGCCGGACGGACTGCGTATTGTGCCGTTCTATGACCGGATCGAATTGATCACATCCGCCTTGAGCACGGTATATCAATCACTGGCCGAAGGCGTGGTGCTGGTCATCGTGGTGCTGGTGCTCTTCCTGGGCAACCTCCGTAGCGCGCTGATCGTCGTCGCGACCCTGGTACTATCCCCCCTCGTGACGTTCATCGTCATGGGCCAGGTCGGGCTCACGGCCAATCTCATGTCGCTGGGCGGACTGGCCATCGCCATCGGCATGATCGTGGACGGCTCCGTAGTCGTCGTCGAGAACGTCTACCGGCATCTCTCGGAACACTCGGCCGCGGCCGTTCCGCGCCTTGAGCTGATTACCAGGTCCGTCAAGGAAGTAGGACAGCCGGTCGTATTCGGCATCCTGATCATCATTCTGGTGTTCCTGCCGCTGCTGTCCCTGCATGGGATGGAAGGCAAGATGTTCAAACCGCTCGCCTACACCATCATGATCGCCCTGCTGACCTCCCTGGTGCTGTCGCTCACGCTGTCGCCGGTCCTCTGTTCCCTTATGTTGCAGCGAGGGAGTGAGGAAGATCCCTGGATCGTCCGCTGGACCAAGCGCCTCTATGCCCCGTCGCTCCGGTGGGCATTGGCACATACCCGCATCGTGCTGGCCGGCGCAGTGGGCTCACTGCTCGCCAGCCTGGCATTGTTTCCGTTCCTCGGAAGCGAATTTATCCCGATTCTCAACGAAGGATCTGTCGCTCCGCAAACCATCCGGTTGCCGAGTGTCTCCCTCCCCGCTTCGATCGAAATTGAAAAGCGCATGCAGCAGGCCATGATGGAATTTCCCGAAGTGGAAATGGTGATCTCAAAGATCGGACGCACGGAACTGGGGAACGATCCCCAGGAACCGAACGAAAGCGACCCTGTCGTCCGGCTCCGCCCGCTGGAACAATGGACGACCGCACGGACGATGCCTGAGTTGATGCAGAAATTCCGGGAGCGATTGACCCGAATCCCAGGTGCGACGTTCCTGATCAGCCAGCCCATCCAACAGCGGGTCGACGAGCTGATCTCCGGCGTCCGGACAGAAGCGACCGTCAAGCTGTTCGGGGAAGACCTGGAGATCTTGCACAGCAAGGCCGAGGAGATCGCCGGCCAGCTGAGCACCGTGCGCGGAGTGCGGGATATCAAGATCGAGCAACTCTTCGGACAACCCTATCTCACTATCGACATCGATCGCGGCAAGATCGCACGCCACGCGATCAATGTAGCCGACGTGCGGGACATCATCGGCACCGCGATCGGCGGCGAAGTCGCAACTCGCGTCTACGAGGGGCAGCAACGCTTTGAACTGATCGTCCGCTTCCCCGAGCAATACCGGAACAGTGCCGAGACGATCAGCAACATTCTGGTCACCGGGAGAGACGGGGCGCTGATCCCACTCGCCGATCTGGGAAGCGTCCGCCTTGAGGAAGGCCCCGGCCGGATCAGCCGGGAAAAGCTCCAACGGTATGTCTCAATCGGGTTCAATACGATGGG
>CAZXNN010000169.1:0-3687 GCA_964641915.1 uncultured Nitrospira sp.
ATGTTCAACCTGACAAGATTATCGCCAGGTATCATCGAACGATGAATGTCATGCTTCCCGCCATCCTCCGGAAGGTAGATACCGCGTATCTGTTCGACAATACCGGGACCTCAGCGACTCTCATGCTGACCTACCAGGAAGGCGAGTTCTACCAGCATTTACTGCCCGATGAACCTACTCCTGCTTGGGTCACCCGACTCGTTGCAGCGATCTCAAACTAACCCAACCCTGAAACCCCGAGGCATTCGCCCCGGGGTTTTCCTTATTCATCATTGAATTGATCTGGCCTGCACTGCTGCGACATTTGTGCAAGCAAGCTAGGTACTGGAGAGTTACATGGGCAATTGCAAAGACTGTCGCCACTGGTGGCAACATGGTAATGAATGGAATACATGCAACGCAGTGGACTGGGTTGCATTCGATGAGCCCATTGATGCGAGCATCGCAGCCATATACGCAGATGCTCACGATGACTCTGGCCTTGATGCAGGACTGAAGACCGGCCCGATGTTCGGATGCGTTCAGTTCCTGCAGCGCGCACTGCCTGACTGATTGCTCTGCCAGCATCCGTTCCAATCCAACCTAGAAACCCCGAGGCATTCGCAGCCCCGGGGTTTTCATTTTTTGGGCTTTGCTTTGAGACTGCGAAACACAGAAAAATCTGTTGCTGGCATCTTGAAGGAGTGAGAAGCACCCCCACCTTCATGTTGTCTATATTTCAAACAGAGTAGTTTTGTCATGGCTGAATATTGCATAACTGCAGCAAACCACAACAATCAGAACAATCATTGTGCGTCATCGTTCCTTCTCTGGAAACTCAATCCTGACACGCACAAGTGGGATCGACTTGGTGCGAAGAGTCTTAGCCACATTAGTGATCTCTTGGCGGCTGGACACAAAGTTCTTTCTGCCCGGCATGATGCGGAAAAGCACAAACTATATTTTGGTGCTCCAGTTGAAGTAGAGCTTCGCATTGCCAAGAATGAAACCAATTACAAGCTGACTGAGATGCCAGAGTTTTGATGTGCATACCGGCGCTTATCCATCACACGACCACTGGTAATTCTTGCCAGCAGGTCGTGTAACGAGGTGACCGATTTGCCTGTTTCATCTCCCATCTCCGGCCGGATAGCTCGGTTGCCGTACGCAGCGTGCTCCGCCCGTATTTGCCGTTGATACGATCCAGTGTCGCGAAGAGTGCCGCCCGCCTTGGGTCCGGCCCTTCAGCAAACAGGTCGCCTTGGCCGACCTCGCGATCCTGCAGACCGGACAGCAGAATGCCGGCTTTCTTGTAGCTGTAGCCCTGCCGGAATATCGCGCGCAGCGCCTTGTTGGCGGCCGACTGCAAAACCCCTAGGTCGTCCGTCGGCACCACCAGCGGAACCGGCATATAGCCGGAATACTGCTGGTCCTGCATCCTGAATGGGTTCGTCCGGATGTAGACGCTGATCAGGGCGGCAACACTGCCCTGTTTGCGTAGCTTCTCGGCGCCACGGCTGACATGGGCTGCAACCGCGGCCTCGATGTCGGGCAGTTCCGTGACCCGTTGACCGAAGCTCCGGGAGGCCATGATCTCTTTTTTATCGGGAGCGACCTCCTCGATCTGGAGGCAGCTCACGCCGTTCAACTCGCAGATGATGCGTTCCATCACCACGCCGTATTGCCGGCGCATCAGCCGCCGGTCTGCCATTCTCAAGTCACGTACTGTCTGGATCCGCTGCGCTCTCAGCCGGGCGGAAAGTCGCGAGCCGATCCCCCAAATCTCATCGACCGGAATGCCACCCATCAGCTGCTCCAGCTCTGCTGGCGTCATCGCGGCCAGATTGCAAACGCCCTCCACTCGCCACGGATCCAGCTTTTTGGCGCAGAAGTTTGCCAACTTGGCCAACGTCTTTGTCGGCCCCATCCCGACTGCGACCGGGATACCGGTTCTCAAACGGATATCGGCGCGAATCTCTTGTGCATGCTGCACCGGGTCGGCAATACCGGTAAGCGTCAAAAAACTTTCGTCAATTGAATACACCTCCTGCTGCCAGGTATAGCGCCCGAGTATGGCCATGACGCGCCGGGACATATCGCCATAAACCGGGTAATTTGAAGACATCGCGATGATACCGCGCTCACGCACCAGATCCTTCAACTCGTGAATGGGTGCACCCATCGGCACCCCAAGCGCCTTGGCCTCATTGGACCGGGAGACGACACAGCCGTCATTGTTGCTGAGCACAACCACAGGCCGCCCTTCCAGCTTGGGGTTGAATACCCTCTCGCAAGAGACATAGAAGTTGTTGCAATCAACCAGGGCGATCAGGGGACTTGTCATGGCGGCGCTATTCCTCCTGCTTATGAATGGAGAAAGTCACGACGCCCCACACCTGAAAATCGCACCCTTCTCGCAGCCGGATGACCGGGAAGGCATGGTTGGCAGGCTTGAGATAGTAGCCCTCATCGTCCTTCATGAGCCGCTTCACGGTCAGGTCCCCATTCAGTACCGCAATCACCACGCTCTTGTGCCGAGGCCGCTTCGCCCGGTCGACGATCAAGATGTCTCCTGGGTGTATGTTGTCCCGGATCATAGATGGCCCTTGCACGCGAACGATGAACGTCGAAGCCTTATCCTGGATCAGCAACTCGTCCAGGCTGAGGTAGCGCTCGATGAAATCTTCGGCCGGCGACGGGAATCCGGCCTCCACCCGTGACCCCACAAATGGCAGCAAAGCGGATGGGCCGGCATCTTCCGGATACAACCCGACTTGCACGTCCGCGCACGACGTCAGCACATCGATCGGAGCGGTTTTGAAGGCAGGTACAGCATCGGTGTGCCCTTGCGAGGAGGTCATGCCAAGTCTCAATGTTCAGGTATCTGGACATTATGGCAACGATAACCCTTGAGCGTGGAGCCTCCAGAACCACCATCTGACGAGTGGACGTCTTATGTCGTCGCGAAGCAAACAGGCAGCACCCGTCCTGAAGCTGCCGGCACCGCTGGCGCGAGCGGATTTACGGTACTATCTGCCCGTTCACATTTGATCCGGTCTTGAGCGATGGACGTTACGGCGATTGCGCGGCAGCTTGCGGGTATCGATGACCTGGACCTTTGGTCAGAGGCAGCGTCAGGTCTGGATCGCTCCCAGAAACAGGCCGCCATCCAGACCGCACAACCCCTGTGGATCGAACGCATGGTGAAGGATGGCAAGCTACTGCTGCATCCGGAAGTCATTGATACGCTCAGCAGGAACCACTGGCGGCCGCTGGACAATCATCTCCAGATGATCTGGGCCAGCCTGCTAGCCACCAGAGACAGCTCCGACAGCAAGGAGTACTTCCAGCACATCAAGAAAAAGCTGCTCCGGAAATACGGGCGGGACTGGTGGGAAGATGTTTACCAGCGTGTGAAACACGCCTATGCCGCCAAAGCCCGGATCGCGAAAAATATCGGCGACCTCGGGCCCGGCATGCACATGATGGCCAAACGCTCCATCTTCATCGGGTCCATCATGGCCGACGAATACAGGGCCGCTCTCGAAATGATTCCGAAGGATTAGGCTTCCAGTTTTGGAGGGTTAAGCATGTGCGGACGATTCAATGTCCAGGATAGCCATCTGCTAAGAGGGCTGATGTCCTCTCTGCATGTTGCCGCTGTGCCTGAGCCACGCCTGAACATTGCACCTGGTGCAATGGGCCAAT
>CAZXNN010000169.1:3787-6894 GCA_964641915.1 uncultured Nitrospira sp.
GTTGCCGCTGTGCCTGAGCCACGCCTGAACATTGCACCTGGTGCAATGGGCCAATTCGTCATCGAATCGAAGGGGACCCGCCAGCTGGTCGATGGCTACTGGTCCTTGTTGATCGAGCCCCGCCCGGAAGGGAAACCGGGATTTCGTCCGAATCCAAAGTTCAAGACGTTCAATGCCCGAAGTGACCGCCTGCAGGAGAGCCCTCTGTGGCGGGGCCGCTTCCGGAATAACCGAGCGATCATCCCTGTTTCTGGCTTCCATGAGTGGGTCGGAAAGCAATGCTTTCAGATCGAGCAGCCTGACCGGGCTCTCGCCTTGGGAGGGCTCTACGACTACTGGCAATTCGGTGATGAGATCGTGCCGGCATTCACGATTATCACACTGCCGCCCCATCCGAAGCTGGCACATATCCATGACAAGAGCATCCCACTCATGCTGGAGCCCGAAGATTATGATACCTGGCTAGACCCCGCCTACACCCAGGTGGATGGCTTCTGGAGCTTGATGCAGCCCGTACTACACCACCCGCTCCGCGTGACCCCTATCCTCTCACCCGCCACCCTTGCGGTTACTCCTGGCGCACAGTCTCAGTTTTTTGCCGCCGACGTATAGTGTGATCACATCCATATAAAAACCCCCGGATCGAAATCGATTCCGGGGGTTAATCTGGTTGAGTTAGGCTGCCTTATTCAGAGTCACACCGTGGCGAGGCGATACGTATGGTCCACTGGTGTAGCCGCTGGTCCGCACTGAAAGCGCGAACCCGGCGGCAACAAGCCTGTCGAACACCTTCTGTGCTGCCGTACGAAGGTGGTATTTTGCCAATGGATGCAGACCATCCGCACTTGTCTCGTGGCCAGGCAGGATTTCTACATTGAGGGCAAAGTAGACCCCACCCCACTCGATAATCGACACCGCATAAAAGCCATTCTCGGCGATGACCTGGCGCGCCTCCCGGTACTCATAAATGACACGATCCACCCTACGATAACTGGCCGGCAGCAGCCCACGCAGCGCCTCCATCAGATCCTGATAAAAAAACGGGTAGTCATCCCGATGCTCGATCTCCGAATACTCCTGCCTTACCTCGTCCCACTCACCATAGACCTGATCGTTGTAGATATAGACGGTTTCCGCATTGGTGAGAAAGTAATTGCCGATGCCCATAGGCTAGTCTCCTGGTTGGATTATTGAAGTTGCAAGAGAGAGGCCTACGCTCATCAAGGAATAAAAAAGCCCTGAAGAATCAGGGCTTGGGTTAGGGTTAGAAAAGAACCAGTTGTGACTTCCCGGAGAAGGCCGTTGGGGCCATTACCCGCTCCAACTCCTTCACAACAGCATCCGTTACGGCCACCGGTTCGGTAAGGCTGGATGACGGCGCGACAACAGCCGGAGTTGCCGATTCGATTTCCGGTGAAGTTCCAGAGGATGGCTCCACAGCCGCGTTAAAATACGCTGAAAGCCTCTCAAACCAGTTGTGCCGGCGAAGGGCCGGGGTGTAGTAGATCCGCCTCACCTCTCGGTTCAGTGAATTGCCCACAATAACTTCAGCGGGAATGCCCCGAATGGATAACTGGATGTAGCACATCTCGGCCGCGATCTGATCGATGTCTTGGGCATGCATGAACACATGCTTCCCAACATCAATCCCACGTTGCGCCAGTAACTCGGCCCCCGCCACCAGCATCCCGCCAGCACCACAGCATGGATCCGAGACACTGACGAAGTCCCGGCCCGGCATAGTCGCCGGATTCAGCTCCTCCGACATCAGCAATGACGCCATGAGGACCGAGACGTGGTAAGGGGTAAAGAACTGGCCTGCCCGTTCATTTGCGATTTCCAGTCGCATATAGCATTCGCCCAAGAAGTCCTGGGGAACTGCCAAGGCCATCTGCGTGACACCGAAAAGCTCACACAGGATTTGCCATTCACGAGCCTCATACTTCCCTTTGATCTCCATGAACTCCTGCTCCAGCTTCTCATCGAACATGAAGAACTGGTTGTGGATGCAACGGGCCGTAAGCTGAATGAAATCCCTGAAGACTTCATAGGTGTGATACCTCCCGGAAATTGCCTTGATCCTGGATATGAACTCTTTGACGTGGGGGCTATCCGTCCCCCGGGTTGGATTTTTTGCCATGGGTGCGCCTCTGACACAGATTGAAGTTGCACCTTTAAACCTGCGCTCAGCTGCTGATATGCCAATCCGACCCCATGGAAGCAGGCTTCGTTGATGCACTTTCAACATCACGGAGAACTTCCATGAATCACACCCTACCCCTGGAGACCCTGCAGGTTTCGTATATCACCGTTGGGGAGTCAAAAGGACATCGACGGATTTGGCTTGAAGGCGGCCGACTCCATCAGGCCGGCTTTGTGGCTGGCGCTCACTTTCGCGTCGTGATGGATGAGAGCCGTAACACCCTGACTCTCGCCCTGGATGACTGGGGAAACAGGGTGGTGTCAGGCCGGAAGCGACCTGGCGGCAGCCATGCCTCCATCATTGACCTGATGAACGACGAGATTTCCCGATTCATGGGTAAGGCGCAGCGGGTTCGGGTTCGCTTCACCCGGCAGCGCATCTTTATCACCATCCACCATGAAGACCGGAAGCGCTTGCTGAGGGAGGCAAGGTTGCGACTCGGTCTTCAGCAACAAGTGCTGACCACCGGAACGCTTTGCGCCGGCGCCGGGATATCCACCGCAGCTTTGCACGAAGGGTTTGAGGCCACCGGCCTGGAAACTGTCTGTGAGTGGGTCGTGGATCTGGATGCCCGGTATCTGGAAATTGCCGATCGTAATAACCCGGCCATCCAGCCCAAAACCAGGCTTATCGTGGGATCCATTGAGGAAATCGAGGCTGAACTGCTCCCGGCCGTCGACGTGCTCAACGTATCCCTTCCTTGCGATATTCACAGCAAAGCGGGAAAGTCCAAAAAGAAGCTGGCCACCGCCGAAGAGGACGCAACCATTACGTCAGTCTTCGGCCTGTTGAATGTCGTTCGCTTTGTCCAACCCGCCGTCATCGTGTCAGAGAACGTCAAGGAGGCTCAGTTTTCCGCCGCCTACCTGATGATCAAGGCAGAGCTTCACCGGCAAGGCTACGT
>CAZXNN010000170.1:0-6888 GCA_964641915.1 uncultured Nitrospira sp.
AGCATGACATTCATCGTTCGATGATACCTGGCGATAATCTTGTCAGGTTGAACATCGTGACCTCCCTTCGAAACGCGGCTCATGACGCGGGCAACGTTTGTGTCGGGATCATCCGTTGTTACGAAGACCAGATTGATATGGAATCCGGCTGATCGGGCGGCATCAAAAAACTCAATCCACCGGTCACTTGACATAACCGTCTCTGTGGAAAAAGTCTGATGCTGTTCGATCATCTGGAATCGCATGGCGTCAGCTGTGACAGCTGCCTGCATTTCGAGATCGGAGTCGACTTTGCGCTGAAGACGAACGGCCAGTGATTTGGCGATGTCATCAGCGTTGATGTAGGTGCCAAGATCCATTTCACCGCTGGAGCGGAAGACTTCGACAACCGTTGACTTTCCCGATCCATTGGGACCGGCAAAAACTGTCAGGCGGGGCGGCTGCTTAGACTGTTTCATGGCGACGATCCTCAGCCTTGGCCGGGCGGAACTCGGCTAAGCGGGGATCATCGGCAGACAAGGTGACCACCTTGCCATCAATCCTTGCAGTCACTGGAAGACCACGAGCCACAGTGTCAGCTACCGCATCACGGGTAGCCTTCCTTGCAAGCTCACTGATACGACCAATACTCAACTGATCGAGATGTTTCATGGACGGAACACGCAAAAAATGCGGATACGATGAAGATAGCATAGGAAATCTCCTTTGGCCAAACGGCGGGATGGGTTGAAGTTGTAACAACGACACCTGCTTTCATAGCGTCGTGATCTCAGGCCCTGCGTGCACACATGAAAAAACCCCGGGGCAAATGCCTCGGGGTTTAGGGGTTACGCGGCCACGGCGTCCTGGTCATCAGACCCGGCCGACACAGCAGTCTCGGTGCCCAGCAGCCAGTCCGCAGCTTGCTGGGCAAATTTCACGGCCCGGTACAGGGTGTGTTTGTCCGCTTTCAGGATTCGCAACCAGGACTGAAGGTAACTGGCATGGTTGGAGTAATCCCCGGTAATCCCTAATTGCGTACAGATGAAACTGGCACCCAACTCGGCCACCAGCTCCTCAAAGGCATAGCGATCGTCGGGTTCTGCATACATCTCCTCAATCTTGCTTTTACGGTTCAAGCGGCTTTTGGTGGCATGAACCATTTCGTGACTGAGTACCGCGCAGAAATCGTTCTCGCTGGAAAAGTCTCCTTGAGGCATGGTGATGAGGTCCCGTGCTGGCCAGAAAGCAGCTTTGTCTCCAATCCTTTGGTAGCTCAGGCCGTCCTCCTGCAGGAGCGAGAGGCAGGCCAGGACCGCCTCTATGGCAGAACCTGAGTAGGGAGAAAATGCGAAGAACTCGATGCCTTCGATATCCAGCACGTTGAAGACATTGAAGCTGTTACGGATCAACCGGCTCTTTTTCGGGGTGTCACTGCCGGAGGATCTTTCTTGAACGTCGGCACACGTGCCGGCCTCGCGAACATCTTTCTCCACCTGAACTTTGAAAAAGACAATGGGTGATGAAGATGCACCCTTGCGAATCCGGCCGCCATGACGCTTGACCTGCAGGAACGTCGCCCACTGGTTAGGGCGTGGGCCTGCATCCATGGTCAGGGAAAGCCAATTCCAGCCCCGGTACTTTGTCCCGGTCAGGGCATTGACCGGAATGCCACTGGAGCTTTGCCAGGTCTTTCGCCAAGCATCCAGGCCACCATCTTCGATGAGGCTGACGAACTTGTCGGTGAGGGTTTGGTAGAGGTCTGAGGTAGCCATAGGAGTCTCCTGTTTCACGAAATGGAAGTTGCAGGAGGAGAGACCTACGCTCAGGACGTATGAGGAAAATCGTAGGTAATTACTACGAAATAGGGGCGAAAAATTGACAAATTGAAAGCATGAATTGTGAGGAATTGAGCGCAATTAATCGCGTCATTGTGGCAAATCGAGATGGGGGTGGTGAGGCAACAGCGAGGAGAGGATGCAGAGGCAAAAAAACGAAAGGGCCGGATTGTGGCCCGGCCCTCGCGTTGCAACTTCAACACCCCGCGCAAGAAGATCCTGCAGCAGATGTCTTGCCGCCAATTTTACGTAGCTCACCATGGGGCGTCAACCGCTATTTTTAAGAGTCGCTATAATTTGGCCAATAATTTTCGGCAATAGTTAAGGAACCCCCCTCTCGAATGAGAGGGGGGTTATGAGGCGGGTTTCCAAGCCGCCATTAACAAGCCATCGACTAAACGATTCGACCCGAAGTAATTGGTACTGCCAACACAGGGACCTGCCACGGCCCAAGCGGATTATTTAAGAGAATCACTCTAACCAATTAGCCTCACCGAGCCCTATCGCTCCCACGATAGGATTACCCCTGGATGCCACTCCAGGGGTAATTCCTCAGTCTCGCGCTGCCAAGCGCTTAACGGTTCACGTTGCTTACGCCTCCAACTTTCGGTACTCCCAACGGACAAAACAGCCTGTCTGCCCGTGGTTTCAAACCCTACTCATCGAATCTCCCTCGCATATACCTCCCTGGTTGCCACACCAGATCAACGGTACTTAGCGATTCCCACGTTAGTTGACAAAGCTAGTGCTTAGCGTACTGGCTCAGATTGCCGGATATTCTAGGGTTTTCCCCTTCACCCGGTAGGTTTTCAGCGGCCCAAGATTCCAAAACGGCTCGCTTACTCCCGACAATCATCATCACCACAGGCTTACTGCCGCTTCGCGACAGCATACGCATCACACCCCCACAGAGACTTCGAGAGTCCCCGTTACACGGTTGAGCTATACAGCGATCCAGCGGGGTTGCCCCTCTTGCTGGTACCGAATCTTCCAGGTTTCCCCTCAGATTCCTGACGCCTTTCGGACGTCCTCAGCAGCCCTCGTGTGGTCACAGGTTAGACAGTCGCCTGCCTCCCCTGGGTGAGATTTTCTCGTTGCGATGATCCCGAAGGAATACGCATTGAGTGACTCACTCATTCGTCAACAGGGTTACTCCGGTTACCCGGAGGCCCGTTTCCGTGTCGCCCAACCCTGACCCTGCCTAACGGCGGGGATTGGGTCGAAGAAGGGAGTTTCACCCTCCAGCGCCCGTCGTAGCCGCGCCAGCCTGATTAGAGGCACGCGGCTTCGGCGTAAGGCTAAACCCGGTTGGCAACCGGGTTTTGGCCGAGGCAAGGAGCCGTAGAGCAGGGTCAAGGTGGCTGCCTTGACCCTGCTTCATGCGGTGTCCCTACCTGGGGCAGAGAGCCTGAGAAGCGAGTCGGTGGCAGCCGACTCTATCTCGCGGCTGTCTTACCCAAGTGGCAGTGAACCGAAAACCGAGTCGGGGGGATGGCGCCCCCCGACTCGAACAGCAGCAGAGGAGCATCCCCGACGGGTTGGCTAACCGTCGGGGCAAAGCATAACGCTTTTCGGGGGCCCGGCGCCCCGAAAAGCGGAATCTTTAATTATGAAATTTGTATCATGCTCTGATAAAATACTAAATCCATAGCTAAAAACATAGCTAAAACCATATGAAAGTATATTCACAGCTTAGTAGCTTCCTTCAGCGGATCCAGGAGTGCGCTACCCATGACTACCATTCGTACGTCATGGGTAGCTTCCAGGAAGAGGATCTGGCGAAGGCCAAGGCCTTCGCCGACAAGGTCGAATCTCTTTACGAGACGGAACTGAGTGACTTCCAGCGCCATTACAGGCGCAAGACCGGGGTTGGGGCTGTCTACTTTTTTGGCCATCTCACCCGAGGCCGGAAGCTCTATTGGGTCATCATGGCGACAGAGGGGGAGCACGCATTCCATGAGATGGAGGCCGCCACAAAGCGCCACCTCCAACAGAAGGACTCCCGCATGGCGCTGTTGGGTTTTGAGCTGGTTCTAATGACCCGGCCGAAGGTAGGAGCCTCGCCTGGGGGCATTGGATACACCTGGCGCCTGACAGAGGACTCCTTCAAGCGCTGCAGCAAGACCCTTGACCGAATTGTCATGATCAACACTAACGGGCAGTTGGCCATCGACCAGGCCAAGCGGGAATTGCTTTGGTTGCCGATGTTTCGTGGCGTCAGGGTTCAGGTTGGCAAGTTGTTCCGCCACATGCGCCGGCAGTGGACGATCACCCGAGGCGATGCTCCACTACCGATGCCCGAGTCGATCCCCTTCATCCGGCGGCAAAAGATGGACGCGTTGACACTTGATCAAGTGCTGGCCGCACTCAAGCCTACAACGGCATGAACACAGGTTTCTATCTTGCAATTTCAACAATGGAGAAACCCATGCAAGCAGAAGCCCTGGATCAGCCCTTTTTTGGCGCTGAAGAAACCCCGTTTTCGATTGTCGTTTCCAGTTATACCCGAGCGCAGGCCATTGCCGATGGCGTATTGATCGATGTCAGTGAGATCGCCAAAAAATATGGCTTTATCCGGCACGCGGTCATTACGGATACTCTCTGGAAGAGTATCGTCGCCCACGGTGATGAATCCGAAATGATGGGGCGTTTACGCGCCCTGATTCGTACGTGTTATATCGAAACTTCGAAAGCGGTGCGAAGCGGACACGTCGCCAATCGTGTTTATTTTGATTATGATAATGTTGTAGATGGCGTTAAATACCATCACAAGATCATCATTCATATCGGCCCGGGTGATGATCCAGAGCCGGTTATTACCATCATGATGCCTTGTGATGATTAACTTCTGATTTTTAACCCTAAAAGCCCTCGATACTACCGTATCGGGGGCTTTTATATTTCAGGCATATAATCCGGATTATCCGTATTCTTGAGCATGTCGATTACCATGCTCATAATTCGGATTATCTCGGCATCCGTAAATCCCAGGTTATCCGGGGAGCTGATCGTGACATCGAGCTGGCGTTCACTCAGGGCTCTGGCCGCTTCCTTGGGATCAGCCGCCCGGGCGTACACGGTGAGCGCCGTGCTCTCGTCTCCCGGCCGGAAGTCGTCCAGTCGCACCACCCGCATGGCGGGTTCCGGACTGTCGTGGCGTTGCGATCCTTTTGTCATTTGAGCCATCCATCCATAAAAAGTGTAGAACGTAGAGTGTAGATTCTATCGTTAAAACTGTAGATTGTAGAGTGTAGAAGTTGATAGGATGCCGCCGCTGGCCACAAGGGTGGCCGGAGCACTCGTTTGGAGAAACGCATGAAGTCAGCTGCAGGAATCGATGTCGGCCACAGCGCCGTAAAAATGTCCTTTACCGGAACGGGTGGCCCGGAGGCCATTCAGTTCCCTTCGGTGGTCATTCCCGCCTTTCCGATCACCTTCGACAGCCAGCCTGAGGTTACGGCCAGAGACACGATCGAGGTTGCCGGCAAGCGATTTTTTGTCGGCCAGACGGCCGTCGTGCAGGGGGCCAATGCCGCCTCCGGACTTTCCATGGACTGGATCGTGACTCCGGAACATGAAGTCCTGATGCGCCGCGCCCAGCGCTACCTGGACGAGGCGGGGGTGGATCCCTCCATGGTTGTTCTGGGGCTTCCGGTCGCAGCGTTCGCCAAACAGCATGGCGAACTGGCGCACCAGGCCGCCCGGATTTTCAAGGGCGACATCGCGGTGGTGCCGCAGCCCTGGGGGGCTTTCCAGCAGTGTGTCCTTGATGAGGAGGGCGCGGTATCCGTCAAGGATATCGGGCAGCAGTCCTGGGCGGTGGTGGATGTCGGCCACTTCACCAGCGATTTCATGTTGATTGACCGGGGGCGCTGGGTTGAGATGTCCTCGGGGACGTGCAGCGGTGTTTCAAAGGCCATCGAGCAGCTGAACAAGCTGCTGGGCGCGCGCGGATACTCGACAACACACCTCGAGTGCGAGGAGGCGCTGCGGACGGGTGTCATCAAGAACTTCAACGACACTATTCCGGTGCGCGCCGAGATTGAAGATGCCGTGGCCGTGGTGGTGACCGAGATTATGGAGACAGGTGTGCGTCTGCTGGGCTCCAAAGTGCGCCAGTTGGACCGGGTTCTCCTGGCTGGCGGCGGGGCGGAGTTACTGTTCCCGGCACTGAAGTCGCTTTGGCCAAACACCATTCGCTGCGACAATCCGCGAGGAGCCATCGCGGACGGGATGCGGCGATGGGGCATCGGTCGGATCTGAGAGGCATCCATGAGTCGTTGGAAGAGAGAGGACGCGCCAGAGCGCGTCCAGTTTTACATCACGCTGAAACCGGACGACCCGCTCTATGAGTGGGCCGTCGGCCTTCCCTATGGGCGGTTCCGCAGGGACATCCACCAGTTGCTCGTATGGGCTGAGCAGCAGGGGCTGCTCAGCCCGGAAGGGATTGTGCTGCCCGAGAACGGCATGCCGGTCAGGCCGAAGCGCAAATACGTCCGGCGTCAGGGAGTGCAGGTTCCGGAGGTCACGCCGGCGTCGCCCAGGGAAGAAACCGGGACGGGGGCGGGTGCGCCGCCGCTGAAACAGAATGCTCCGGTCGTTGAGAGGGAGGCGGGCGGCGGCCTGCAGCTTGAGAGCGGGCAGCCCTTTCCGGTGTACCGCCGCGATCCGGGCGGTTCCGGAGTCTGATACTAACTTCTGATCCGAAAATATTTCGGGTTATCGCAATTTGTGCCTAAAAATCCCATTATTGAGTTAAAACACCCCGCCTGCTATCATCGCTTATTACCAAGTGAAACGATTAAGGAGGGGCCATGCGGTCAAAACGGACTTCACTTTCACTCTCTTTCCTCATGATGTTCGGCGCTTCGGTCGCCGCAGCTGATCCCGAGTCCGCGCTGTTGCAGCACCTCAAGGAAAAGTATCCCGCCACGCAGTTTTCCAGTGTCCAGCCCAGCCAGTTCGCAGGCCTCTACGAGGTGGTGATGGGAAAAAACATTGCCTACACCGATGGCAAGGGTGATCTCTTCATCTTTGGGCATGTGATGGATTTGGCCAGCCAGCGCGACCT
>CAZXNN010000171.1:0-6872 GCA_964641915.1 uncultured Nitrospira sp.
TTGAGCGCATTCCCCGCGGTCAGGCGCTCCTCGTAGGTCTTCACGATGACGTCGGGATTCAACGCCGCGATCTTTTCCTTCCCGGAGACGACTTTAGGACGGCCGATATCGGCCGTGTGGTGCAGGATCTGCCGCTGCAAGTTCGTGAGATCCACCACGTCGCTATCAATCAGGCCGATCGTGCCAACGCCGGCAGCGGCCAGATAGAGGGCAGCGGGTGAACCCAAGCCTCCGGCACCGACGAGGAGAATCTTCGCCTTCGCGATTTTCTTCTGTCCCTTGCCGCCCACTTCAGGGAGGAGAATGTGCCGGCTGTAGCGGTTTATTTGCTCTTCGGTGAATTCCATTTTTTAGCTGTCAGCCATCGGCTATCAGCCATCAGCTAGGAGCTGACCGCTGAAAGCTGAGAGCTTCATTGCTCAAATATTAAAATACTTCTCGATGCTGATATAGCGTTCGCCCGTGTCGCACAAAATGGTAACGACATTCTTGCCCGGGCCAAGTTCTTCTGCAACTTTCTGAGCCGCGAAGACATTGGCACCGGCCGAAATGCCGACGAGGAGACCTTCTTTCTTCGACAGTTGCTTGGCCGTTTGATAGGCCTCATCGTCGGTCACGGTAATCACGCGGTCGAGAATCTTTCGGTTCAAGACTTTGGGAATAAATCCGGCCCCGATGCCTTGAATCTTATGCGGTCCTGGATCACCACCGGATAAGACCGGTGAGCCAGCCGGTTCTACCGCGATCACCTGCACGTTCGGGTTCTTCTCCTTGAACAGTTCTCCGCACCCCGTAATCGTTCCGCCCGTACCGACCGCCGCGACAAATGCGTCGATCTTTCCGTCCAGGGCATCCAGAATCTCAGGAGCCGTAGTCATCCGGTGCATCGCCGGATTCGCCGGATTCGAAAACTGATCCGGCATAAAATAGCTCGGGTTTTGGGCCAAGATGCTTTCGGCTTCTTTGATCGAACCCTTCATGCCTTCCCAAGCGGGGGTTAGGACCAGCTGCGCGCCGTAGGAGGACAGCAGGCTCGCCCGCTCCATGCTCATGCTTTCCGGCATGACGAGGATGAGCTTATAGCCGCGTACAGCGGAAACCAGGGCCAGACCGATTCCGGTATTGCCGCTGGTTGGCTCCACGATGGTGCCGCCCGGCTTCAGCTTACCCTGCCGTTCCGCCTCATTGATCATGTTGAGGCAAATGCGATCCTTGACGCTGCCGCCCGGATTGAAAAACTCCACCTTGCCGTAGATCGTCGCGGAGCCGGGTTTGGACAGCCGGTTCAACCGGACGAGCGGAGTCTTGCCGATCAATTCGGTAATTTCTTTGTGCATCATCATCGTCACCGGCCTCCTCCCATGTAAAAGAGGAATTCGACCAGATCGCCCTCCTTGAGGGTGGTGGTGGCGAGATGTTCCCGATCGATCATTTTGTCATTGACCTCAACCGCAACCATTTGCGGATCGATCTTCTTGAGCGTGAGCAAATCGAGGACGCTGCCGCTCTGGATGTCCTCGGATTTCCCATTGACCTTGACCTGCATGGATTCTCCCAAGTTGGCCTAGAGATTAAGGAATTTCAGGACGTTAACAAAGAGTCTCCGCCCTTGTCAAGGCAACACGGGCCTGGCACGTTGCTTGACTTTCATTCGGCTCCCCATACACTATGCGACCCTCTCGGAGGAGCCGTCGATGTGGAAGCAAAATTTCATGTTTCGCGCCCTTGAAGCAACCCCTCTCAAGGAGTCCGAGCAGGAGCTGTTTCACGAAACCGACCCGGCAATGGATAGCGCCGGGTTGCAGTTAGAGAAGTTTTTATCCGTTTGGATTCAAGGTGAGGGTGAGGACGACAAGCCGTCGATGTATACGGGCGTCTATGTTCGTACCGCCACACTGGATTTTCAGAAGCGAGTGGGATTTCTTCAGCCGCTTCAAGGGCGATCGCATCAGATCAAACAACAGCTGACGCCCGGTCAGAAAGCCTTCCTGCGCGGCTGGCTCAGTACCCATTCCGCTCAAGCCTGGGATGCGTCCGACGATCACTTTCGAGATCTCTTCGAAGTCGAATGACGAGGCGGTGTTTGCCAGTCTTCTGCAAATTTCTCCTCCGGTTTGCTATCTGCATCGCTTGCCTGGTAGGCGAGGTGATTGGTTCAGCTCATGCCACAAGTATTGAGGTGTACTACGCACCCGAAGACGAGCCGCTCACGAAACTATCGAAGATCTACGATCATGCCTCACGCTATATCTACGTGGCCGTGTTTGGGCTGACTTCGCCGCTGGCAGTGAAAGGCCTGGTCGAGGCGAAGAAGCGCGGCCTCGATGTGCGCGTCATTACCGATCGGGAGAGACTCGGCGATCAGAAGCAAAAGACCGCCGTCGAGACCTTGCACCTGGCCGGCATTCCCATCCTCGTCAATCAGCACGACGGGCTGATGCATCTCAAGCAAGTGGTGATCGATGACGAGATCAACGCGTCCGGATCGATGAACCATACCGGGAGCGGGAATCGTTACAATGATGAGCGGCTTGATGTGATTCGCGATCACGCCATTACGGCTCAGGCGAAACAGAAGTTTTTGACGATGTGGAACGATCAGCAGCGCTACCATCTCTGGAAACCATAAGCGGGACGCACGTGGCAGGGATCATTGTCGAAACGGATATTGCTGTCGTCGGGGCCGGAGGCGGAGGGGCCGTATTGGCGCTGGCCTTGGCGCAACAGGGGATCAAGACGATCGTGCTGGAGCAGGCCTCAGGTCCGCCGCAGGGGCTACGTGGAGAGATTCTTCAGCCGAACGGGCAGCAAGTCCTCGATCGATTGGGACTGCTCAAGAAGTTGCCGCTGGACTCGACCAGGCCGATCCGCAAGTTTCATTTCTGCCGCGTGGGCGGAGCGCGGTTGTGCACCGTCGACTACGGGGAGTTGCCCGCGCCATACAATCACGCCGTCGTGACGTTGCCGAATGTGGCGCACCACGCCATCCTCGATGCGATCGAGGCCGAACCGTCGGTTGCGCTCTGGTATGGGGCCAGCTTTGTGAGTCTGGTAAAGGAGGGGACGCAGGTGAGCGGTCTGACCGCGACGCGCGGTGGTGAAGAGGTCACTATTCGTGCGAAGGTGGTTGTCGGGGCCGATGGCGCGTTTTCCAAGGTTCGGCAGGCCCTGCAGATTCCGGCGGAGGTGCATCTCTATCCGCAGGGGTATCTGATCGCGATTCTCGATTCTCCGTTGCCGATCACTGAAGCCAAGTATTACGTTGGAAAGAAGACGATTCTGGGGCTCTTTCCCGCCGCGGGCGGCAAGGTTTATTGTTTCTATATGATACCGACCGGCACCTATGATCGTATCAAGGCGCAGGGCCTTCCGGCCTTGCAGGAGGCCTGGACCGCTATCGATCCCACCCTCAAGCCGTTATTTCAGCAATTGACGGATTGGAGTCAGACGGCGTTCATGCCGACCGGGCGTGTGCGGACACCGACCTGGGTGGCGGACGGAGCGGTATTGATCGGCGACGCGGCTCATGCGATGAATCCGCACGCGTCTCAAGGCCGTATGCAAGCGATGGTCGACGCGATGACCCTGGCGGATCTATTGCCGAAGTGTCTGGCTGAGCAGAACTGCTCTGCCGCGAAGTTGAAAATCTACGAGGAAGCCCGGCGTCCCCAGGTCACCATGTTGCAACGATTGGCGGATGAACAGGTCTTATTCTGGAACACAGCGAATCCCGTCATCGGGTTTCTTCGCAACCGGGTCTTCCGCACGCTGGATCGGAATCCACGGCTGCGTTATCGCGTCTTATCGACGACCGCGGGGCTGCGGCAATCGCCGCCGTTTTCATTGATCGATCGAGTTATGGCAGCAGGATTCCTGCCGGATCCGTTTGCCCGGAATACGGCAGCAGGAATGACGAGGTTACACGATGGCAGGTAGCGAATGGGTGATCGACGGACTGCCGGATGAGTATCAGCAGCACTTGCGGGCCTATGTTAAGGACGTGCAGCGGGTGTATGGCGACTCACTCGATGGTGCGCTGCTCTATGGCAGCGCAGTGCGGGGCGAGTTTCTTCCGGGACGCTCGAATCTGAATATTGTCCTGGTGGTGAAATCTACCAAGGCGGACCAACTCAAGAAGTATAGTGCGCTGCATCGCCGGTGGGCCAAGGAACAGATTGTCGTGCCGTTGTTTGTGACGCAAGCCGACTTGCCGGCGATGGCGCGGGTGTTTCCTCTCGAGTATCTGGAAATTCAGGAGCACCATAGGCTCCTTGCCGGCCAGGATCCGTTCGTCGGATTCAAAGTCGATCAGCGCCACCTCCTTGCCGAAGTGTTGCAAAGTTTGCGGGGGAATCTGTTGCGCGTGCGCCAGCGCTTTATCGAAGGCGGGGGGACGGAAGAAGCCATTACGATTCTCCTGCCTTTGTCGTTGACGGCGATGCTGCCTTGTCTGCGCGGGGTGCAGCGGTTGGTGGGGCGACCGGTGCTGTCCCACGGTGAGCCGCTCTTGAAGGATTTCGAAACGTTCTTGTCTCTCGATCTGTCGGGCCTGCGCGACGCCTGGTTTCTCAAGCGTGGGCAGATCTCGCCGGGTCAGAAGGAAGTGCCGCGGCTTATGGAACGGTATCTTGAGAGTGTTGAACGGCTGGTGCAATCCGTAGAAGCTCGACTGACGCAGGAGCAGGCATGATTGGTCTACCGAGGAAATTCATTTCCGCGATAGCGTTGGTGAGCCTGTTGTGGCTCGTTGTGATCGGAGCTGCGCACGGGGCTCTCTACGATCGCCCGAAGGAACGCGCGCCGTTGCCCGGCCCAATGGGGTATGTCAGCGATCACGCCGGCGTGCTGGATGCGGAATGGAAAGAACGGATTCGTTCTGTCTGTCAGGATCTTGAGCGGAAGACCGGGGTAGAAATGGTCGTGGTCACCGTGCCGTCGATCAAGCCCTTTCTCTCGGCGAACGAATATGCGGCGGCCCTCTATGGAAAATGGGGAATTGGATCGTCGCAGCAGGAACATGGAGTGATGGTGCTGGTCTCCGTGGAAGAGCGGCAGGCGGCGATGACGTTGGGGCGCCAGATGCTCCCCATTATCACACCGACGATCATGACCGACGTCGGCGGTGGCACGTTGCTTCCCGCCATTCAGCTCGGGCATTTCGGTGAAGGCTTGTACCGGACCGTGGTTGCGCTCGCAACGCCGGCTCAAGAGGTGCGAGTAGGGACGTTGCCCAAGCATCATTTCAAAGGCGTCGGTTTCTGGATCACCCTCTTCACCAGCCTCGGGGCGATGTCCTTCTTCTGGTGGATCAGCCGCCCGGACCTTCGGCATCCCTATCGCCGCATTCAACGCGGTGAGTATTGGGGTACAGGGCAGGGTGGCTTCGGCGGCAACTGGGGCGGGTTCGGTGGCGGAACGAGCGGGGAAGGCTACAAGTAGGCAGCGGTTCACTAACCAAAAAGGAGCAGCATCATGGGCAAAGGTCAGGACAAGAAGAAAGAGACCAAAAAGAAACCGTCGAAGACCATGGCAGAGAAAAAAGCCGCGAAGCGAGAGAAGGGTAAGTAACGCAGAGGGCCGGCCTTCCTATCGAGCATCTCCTGAAGATACCGCGCATTCGAGATTCTTGAAGGATGCCAGGAGACTGACCGTTGGTGAAGAATTCCTATGGCTTGGTCGAGGCCGACAACGATTCTTTCCCTGCCCAATTCGTTGCGGTGACGCACAATCCTATCTCGGATGTGGGGACGGGAATATCGCTGATGGTGACCTGCGCTCCGCCGTGAGGGTCATTGGTCCATACGCGAATGGCAGTTGTTGGAGTTCCCTTGGCGCTCAGATAGATCGTTGTGTAGGCAAGATCGGTGAGCAAGGCGCCATTCTGACTCTTCGTTGGCTCAAGGTAGGAGACCGTCAGGCTGGTTTGGGTGGCGGGAAGAGATTTGATGAGCGTCGGGCAACCAGCGGGCAGTGCCATGCCGGTGGTGGTTTCCTTTCGCAGTTCAGTGGTCAAGGCGCTTTTTTGGAGCATGAGCTGCTCGGTTTCGCAGCCGCCGCTGGTCAATCCGACCAACAGGCACGCATAGATCGCTGTTGTCATGTTCATGTTGCGGTGGCCTCTGGCTCGGCAGTCGGTTAGGCGGTCACAGTTCGTCGCGGCACGTTTCGCTTTTCTTCCAAATCTTGCAGATCGGACCAGGCGGTCAGATCGGTCCGTGACGGATCCACGGCGTCCCGGTATTTCTTGAATTTCTCCAGGCTTTCAGGAGAACTGGGGCCGCGCGCCAACAGCTTCTGATTAAAGTCTTCGAGTTCGGCTGCTGAGCGTGGTGTCGCAGTTTGCCTGAACCAATCGCCGATGCCTTCATCGCTCGGATGACTCTTCACCGCTTCCGTGAACTGCGTATCTGTGAGCCCGGCGAACTCCAATACACGATAGTCCATTGGGCAAGGATAGATATACTCACCTTCCGTGCCGGCGAGGACCGCGCGGCATTTGTCGATCATGCGTGCGAGATGGACATAGCCCGCGAGCGTAACCCGCATGCTTCGTGGGAATGAGGTTCTCAGATCCATGGCAGTATGCCCGTCGATGTCCCGCCCGTTCCCCAAGCGGGGAGCGGGCGGGAATAGGGGGCTAGAGCAGCTTGTGATTGGTGAAGGTCAAGTTCTTGATGATGACCTGGCCGTTTTCAAATGCAATGATGCGGCGGGTGGCGGGAAGATCAGCCGCTCCCACCCGCACATGCGTGTCGGTGAAGCTCTCGACGTTGTTCAACTTCCCGTCAGTGGGGGAGTAGTAATAGACGGTATATTTGGTGGTCAGGTTCTTCTGATCCTGCGTGACGGAACTTTCTTCGACGTTGATTGAG
>CAZXNN010000172.1:0-6854 GCA_964641915.1 uncultured Nitrospira sp.
GCCCGAAATAGTCGGGGAACCCTAAGGCGCGAGCGAATTCCGTGAACAGGCCTGCCGGGGTCGAGCATTTTTTGCCGTGGACTACGCGCAGGGCGAATCCGGCCGGCGCTTTGACCAAAGCGGTGGCCGTCGTCCCGGCAGGAAGAACGAGCAAGGACGACCAGGGGGCTTTCGGAGTCTGGAGATAACTCATCAAGGTGCGTGGTGGCGTCATGGAATGTTCAGTGTCCTAGTTGAGCGGTGTAAAGGTTCGGTAATGATCGCCTGTATAGTAGGCTTTGCCGGTGCGCTGTTCGATCACCAGCCGTTCCGCATCACGCGACCGACCCCGGATCTTGGGATTCACGTCATACTCGCGATAACGGCCGCGCGGCAACCGGCGCTCTCGATTCTGAAATTCCCGCCCGCCGAGATATCCGGGCAGCGGGGCTCCGTCCCGTTCCTGCAAACGCTTGAGCAGGTCCTGCGCTTTGAGCGGCGCCATTGAGACGGCACCCTGATCCTGCGTCACCGCTGGCGGTGGTTGAATGAGAGGGTCTGCCAGGCCGGTTCCCGCGTTCAGCCCAGCGCAGATCACCAGTCCGAGCAGGAAGGCGGTCACGAGGCACTGTGAGAAACGCCGGATCAGGGGGAAGGGCATAACGAGAATCCTGTTCGTCCGTCGTAAATACGGATCGACCGTAGCATGCGCATTTTGGGGAGGTCAAACCGCCTTCAGCGGGAGAGATAGGATCGCTTTGCGGTCACTCAGTACGTAGGTTAGAATGTAAGCGGATTGTTCACAGCACGAATCCGGGGCAGGTTGTCATCCGATCGCGATATCAAATCAGAAAGATTCGACTTCATCGTAATGCCCATGAGGGACGCATGACGAGCGCCATGCGAGGAGCCAGCATTGTGTTGCACCCGCGCGCCATCCGAGAGGAACGCCCACTCGTGCGACGGTCATTTGTACTCATCGCTCTGCTTGTCTTGCTGGGCGGTCCCGTGCTGGCGTTCGCCCAGAGCGGATCGCTCGATCAATCTCCGACCGCCGTCGTGAAGCGCTATGTGGGGCTCGACAAGAAGGGCGCCCGCATGGACGCCATGTCGTTCGAGACGCTGGTGCCCTACATCGACTGGAAAGAGGAGCCGCTCTGGGGTCGTATCGTGGTGATTCAAGACGTCACGGTGTCGGAGGATTACCGGAAATGGGAGGTGGTGAACCAGCTCGAAGTCGTAATTCCGGTCACCTTTACGGTTTTTGGCTCAGTGTATTTGGAAGCGGCGGCGTTTGTGCCTGAGGCGATCGCCGAGGAAGTCCGGTTTCGCGTGAAGGCCGTTCGAGGCAAGTGGCGGATCGTGGAGCCGGTGATTCCCCCGCATATCGGGTTGAAGCGGATGATCGATCTGGTGCGTGACGCAGAAGTCAAAGAAACCGATGCCGAGAAGCGCGGCATCCTGGCGGCCCTGGGAGAGACATTGCGAAAGGTTAAGCCATGACGAAGACCCCGGTTGATTTGTTGATTTTTGATTTGGACGGCACGTTGATCGAGTCGAAGTGGGACATCGCCCATTCGGTCAACCTCACGCTGGTCGAGTTGGGGCTGCCGGAACGGCCGCTCGAAGAAATTTTCGGATTCGTCGGCGACGGGGTCAAGAAACTCTTGCGGCTGGCCGTCGGTGAGAGCAACCGGGTGAGTTTCGACGAGGCCCTCGCCGTCTTTCGCGGACACTATCTCGAACATTGTCTGGACCGCACGGCCTTCTTTCCGGGGATCGAGCCGATGTTGCAGCACTTCTCCGGCAAGCACAAAGCCGTGGCGACGAACAAATCGATCGAATACACACGCGTCATTCTCAACGGGTTGGGCGCGGGTCATTTCCCCTGGGTCGTCGGGGGAGATAACGGGTTTGGCCTGAAACCGGAGCCTGGTATGCTGTTGCATCTGCTTGAGCAGGTGAAGGTCCCTAAGGAGCGAGCCGTTTTGGTGGGTGACAGTACCAACGACATTAACGGCGGGCACAACGCCGGCATTCGTGTCTGCGCCGTCGGCTATGGAATGGGGAATCGGGAGAAGATGGCGGCGTGCGAGCCTGATTGGTTCATCGAACGACCGGAACAACTGATGGAGATTTTTCAATGATAACTCGAACGTCTCTCGTCTCTCGTGAAGCGTATTTCGTACAAAGACAGGATTCAATACTCACTCAAATGACAAGTTCTGCCCGGTTTCCACTCGGTCGTTTCTTAGCCCTTCCTGCGGTTCACGGTTCACGGTTCACGGTTGTTCTATCGATACTGGCCTTGAGCCTCGCTCCGAACCTGTCGATGGCAGAGGGCCCGAGTCTTGCCGACCGGGTGATCGAACACAAACTGGCAAACGGCCTGACCGTGCTGATGGTCGAGCGCCATCAAACGCCGGTGGTCTCGGTCAACATCACGTTCGCGGTGGGCGGGGTGAATGAACAGGTCGGCCAGACCGGCTTGGCTCACCTGTATGAGCATATGGCTTTCAAGGGGACGCGGACCGTCGGGACGAAGGACTATGACAAAGAGAAGCTGACGCTCGACGAGCTGTCCCGCGTGGGGACCCTCCTCGATCAACGGCAGCGCGAGTCGGCCAAGAAGGGCTCTGCGGTGACGCCGGAGGAGCAGGCGGCGCTTGATACCTTGCAGAAACAGGTTGCGGACCTGCAAGTGCAAGCAGGCCAGTACGTGGTCGGCAACGAAATGGCCTTGCTCTATCAGCGCCACGGCGGTGTGGGGCTCAACGCCTCAACCGGAAAAGATCTCACCCGCTATACGATCAGCCTCCCGGCCAACCGGTTGCCGGTCTGGGCGGCCATCGAAGCCGACCGGATGGCGAATCCGGTCCTCCGCGAATTCTACAAAGAGCGCGGCGTGGTGATGGAAGAACGCCGCCTGCGCAACGACGACAGTCCGAACGGACTTCTCTTCGAAACCTTTACCTCGGCGGCCTTTCGGGCGCATCCCTATGGCGTGCCGACCATTGGATGGGGATCGGACATCCTGTCGCTGACTCCGGCCGCGACCGAGGCCTTCTTCAAAACCTACTATGGGCCGAACAACGCGACGATCGCTCTCGTGGGCGATATCAATCCGAAAGAGGTTATCGCCCTGATCGAGCAGACGTTCGGGAAGATTCCGGCCGCGAGCGCCACGCCTGAGATCGTGACGGTGGAGCCGGAGCAGCGGGGCGAGCGCCGCGTCGAGGTCGAGTTCGATGCCGAACCGATCGTGGCGATCGGTTATCACAAGCCGGGCCTGGGCCATCCCGACGACGATGTGTTCGACGTGATCGATGAAATCCTGACCGACGGGCTGACGTCCCGTCTGCAGACCACCCTTGTCAGGGAGAAGCGGCTGGCCGGGTCCGTCGGGTCCGATGCCAACTACCCCGGCGTAGGCGCTCCGAATCTCTTTATTCTCACCGCCACGCCGCTGGCGCCTCATACCACGGTGGAGGTGGAGGCGGCGATCTATGCGGAATTGGAACGGCTCAAGACCGAGCCGGTGCCGGCGAAAGAGCTACAGAAGATCGTCAACAATCTCGACGCGGATCTGGTGCGGGCCCTGCGCTCGAACAGCGGACTCGCGTCTCAGCTGGCGTTGTTTCAGACGGTGGCAGGTGATTGGCGCCATGTCTTGAAATCCCGAGACCGGATTGCCGCCGTCACGCCGGCCGATATTCAACGGGTTGCCAGGCAGTATTTCACGAAGTCCAACCGAACCGTAGGCACGCTCGTCAAGCATGCGCGCGAGAAGAATTTGACGGCAGGGAATGAGGTGGCACGATGAGGCAGGTGAAGGGTAAGCGGGTAAGGGTGGGCGGGATCGCAGTGGTCGGCCTGTTCAGCGTATTCATGCTGTCATTCACCGTGACGGCTTGTGCGGGGGGGCCGACGCTCAGTGACCCGCGCACCATGACGTTCAAGCCGGTGGAGTTTATCCCGCCGGAGCCGAATCGCGTGGTGCTCGACAACGGCATGGTCGTGTATCTCCTCGAAGATCATGAGCTGCCGCTCATTACGGTGACGGCCACGATGAAAACAGGCACCTGGCTTGATCCGGCTGATAAGATCGGCCTCGCGGCACTCACGGGCACCCTTATGCGGACTGGTGGTGGCGACGGGCTGACGCCGGAACAAGTGGATGAAGAATTAGAGCATTTCGCAGGAGATGTCAGTGTGTCGATCGGGCACGAGTCCGGCTCTGCGTCGCTCGATGTGCTGAAGAAGGATCTGAAGCGCGGGCTCCAGATTTTCTCCGGTCTGCTTCGGACGCCGGCCTTCGACCCGGCGCGGGTCGAGATTGCGAAATTGCAGGCGCTCGAGGGCATCCGGCGACGCCAGGACAATCCCGGCTCCGTGGTGGGGCGCGAGTTCATGAAATTGTTGTACGGTCCGGACCATCCGTCCGCCCGTGAAACATCCGTCGCGTCGGTCACCGGCATCACCCGTGACGATCTCGTGGCCTTTCACCAGACCACGATCCATCCCAACGGCATCATTTTGGGGGTGACCGGTGATTTCCAGAAAGCGGACATGCTGGCGGCGTTGCGCGAAGTGTTTGGAGATTGGGCCAAGGGAACGGTACCGGAACTGAAGATTGCCGATGTGCCGGACAGTCAGAGCGCAACGCCGGCCATCCGCTTCGTCAATAAAGAGACCTCGCAGACGCATATGCGGGTCGGTCATCTCACGATCCGTGAAAATGATCCGGATTACGTGGCCCTGGCGATCGCCAATGATATCCTGGGAGGGAGTTCTTTCCGGAGCCGGCTCTTCAATGATGTGCGAACGAAGCGCGGGCTGGCCTATTCGGTGGGCAGCCGTCTGATGGCGGGCGTGCACGATCAAGGCGTCTGGTTGATGCGGGCGGAGACGAAGCTGGTCTCCACGCAGGAAGTAGTGAGCCGGTTCATCGCCAACATCGAACGGATGCGGACGGAGCTGGTCACCGATCAGGAGTTGGCTGAGGCAAAAGAGGCCTACGTGAATTCGTTCGTCTTTTCGTTCAGCAGCCCCTCGGCGATCGTCAGCCGGCTCGTGGAGCTGGAGAACGATGGATTGCCCAAGGACTTCCTTCAGCAGGTACGGGAGAAAGTGGTCAAGCTGAGCAAGGAAGAGGTGCTGGCAGCGGCGAAGAAGCATCTGCATCCGGACCGATTGAAGATCATCGCCGTCGGTTCCGGCGACACGCTGCCGAAAGTGCTCTCGACGTTCGGCGAAGTGAAAGAGATCAAGCTGAGTCCGGAAGGGTGAAGAGGGGGAGGGCGGCGGTTCCGGCAATCCTCTTGCTCGCGCCCCGCGCACGCGAGGCGGTGCTCGGTGCATGCGCGCAGTGAGGACCGCCGGAACCGCCGGCTCGGGAAGTAAGAAAGTATGATCAGATGGAATGGTAGTTTGATATGCCGCTTGAAGACGAACTCTGCGACATTCTGAAAAAGTCCCGCATCGGCCAGGGGATATCCGTGGTTGATTTGGCGAAGATGACGGGTTTGCCGGGTGGCGATATCACCGCACTGGAGCGCGGGGATCGTCCGCGCGATCGCACGGAAGTGCGGGCGTTGGCCATGGCCTTAGGTCTGCGGGGCGAACCGCTCGCGCAGATTGCGATTGAACAATGGGAACCGGTTGCCCAGCGATCGCCAGCCTGGCTGAATACGATTCAAGGATCGATCAACGGCTATGGGGTACAGGGTTACATTATCCATGATGGTGGCGAGGCGCTGCTGATCGATACGGCCTACAATGCGTCGGCGATGATCGAGTTTTTATCCACGCATCATCTTCGGCTGGTCGGGATATGTCTGACGCACGGTCATGCGGATCATGCCGATGGGATCGAGCAGATCCTCCAGTTCCACCCGGCACCGGTCTATTTGGGGCCTGAAGATGTCGAGCTTCTCAGCTGGCGGCCGTCTCAGGCGCAGTTGATGACACCGGTTCACGGGCAGACGATTGCCGTCGGCCGTCTGGTGGTCCATTGCCTGATAACACCGGGTCATACGCCCGGCGGGATCTGCTACCGGGTGGATGATTCGCAGACGCCGGTGTGTTTTGTCGGCGATACCTTGTTCGCGGGATCGATCGGCCGCTCGAATCCCAGCGAGCTCTATCAGACCCATCTGGCATCCGTCCGGACGACGGTGCTCGGCCTCCCGCCGGAGTATCGTTTGTTGCCGGGCCATGGCCCCGCGACGACCGTCGAAGAAGAATTGGCGCATAACCCCTTCTACGCATCCGCCTAGGAACGCGCATGAACGGCGACCAGCAGGATGTGGACGCCGACGATGCGGATGAATTCGAAGAATCGACATTTTCTCGCTACCTCCTTCCGATCGGCCTGTTCGGTCTGACGGTCTTTACCACGCTGTGGGCCGGTGCCTATCAAGACCATCCCAATCTGTTTCACCCGTTTCGCGGAGCCTGGGAGTTGCTCACCGAGCGGCCGGGTGAGCTGGTCAACGGGTTTCCCTTTGCGGCCACGCTGCTTCTCATTCTCGTCACCCATGAGCTGGCACACTATGTCTACTCGAAGCGGCATCGTGTTCCGGCGTCGCTTCCGTTGTTCATTCCAGGGTTGCCCCTGTTAGTGGGTACCTTTGGAGCGATCATTCGTGTGCGTGGTCAAATTGTGGAGCGGAAGGCCCTCTTCGATATCGGGATCTCCGGACCATTGGCAGGATTTGCCGTGGCGCTTGTCGCGCTCGTTGTCGGATTGCATTGGTCGCAGGTGGAGGTGGGGATCAGTTCGGCCAGTCCCTTCTATGTCGGGCGATCCATACTCATTGATTGGTGCATCTCCCTGGTCTTGGGGGATTTGCCGAGAGGGGCGAGTGTCAATT
>CAZXNN010000173.1:0-6838 GCA_964641915.1 uncultured Nitrospira sp.
ATACGAAATGATTTGTCCCAGAGTGGTGTCGCCCAAGAGCGCGCCCAGCCCGGAGATCAACCAGATGAGCAGCAACATGCCGAAGCTGAGAAATGCGGCGACGATCTGATTTTCCGTGATCGCGGAGGCGAGCAGGCCCACGGAGATAAAGAGGGCCCCCAGCAAGGTCATGCCGAGATACCCGGTCCAAATCGGATTCCAGTCGAAGTCGCTGAAGAGCATCAGGACCGTCGGCACGAGGCCGGTTAGGCCGAGGAGGCTCAGGAATACGAGAAATACGCTGACGAACTTGCCTGCCACGATCTCATTGATGCCGATCGGGGAGGTCATCAGAAATTCGAAGGTCCGTAGTTTGCGCTCTTCCGCAAAAAGCCGCATCGTCAGGATGGGCAGAATAATGAGGAGGACAAACCGCATGCTGGCGAAGAGATTCCGGAAGACCAGGTCGTTCAAGTTCAATTGGGCCTGGCCGCCCTGCATCTGCATGATCTGAATGGCTTGATAGCCGGCGTAGACCACGTAGAGGTAGGACAAGAATCCGAAGATGAGCAGAAAGATGGCGCCGACGACATAGACCACCGGAGACACAAAATAGCCGCGCAGTTCTTTCGCGATCATGGCCTGCACCGGCGTCATGAGGCAGTCTCCTGGGCGGCCTGGGGGAGCTCGCTGACCTGGTCGGATTGGGGTGTCATGCCCTCTTCATGCCGGGTCAGTTGCAAGAACACGTCTTCAAGTGTCATGGAGATCGTCCGTAATTCCAGGAGGCCCCACTGATTGGCGATCACGAACCTGGCGACCTCATCACGCTTGTCCTGACCCAGCGCACATTCAAGGAGAAAGGTCCCAGGGGACTGGCCTTGAAACGCATTCAGAATGCCTGAGATGGATTGGAGCTTGGCCAGGCAGTTGTCGGGTGGGGCTTTGATCGTGACGGAAATCTTTTCCGAATGCCGGAGTCGCGCAGAAAGCTGATCGGGGGTGTCTTCCGCGACGATTCGTCCGCCGCTGATGATGACAACCCGCTGGCAGACGGCGGTGGCTTCGGGAAGAATGTGCGTGCTGAGAATCACGGAATGCGATCCGGCCAGACTCTTAATCAAGTCACGAATTTCGATGATCTGTTTGGGATCCAGCCCGACGGTCGGCTCATCGAGGATCAAGACCGGTGGATCGTGAAGGACCGCCTGGGCCAACCCGACGCGTTGACGGTAGCCTCGCGACAGGTTGCCGATCAGGCGATGGCGGACGGTACCCAGGGCTAACTTCTCAATGGATTGATCGAGCGCCGTCGTGAGATTTTTACCGACCATGCCGCGCATCCGGCCCACGAAGGTCAGATATTCCGAGACGGTGAACTCCTGGTAGACTGGTGGAGTTTCAGGGAGATATCCGATGCGGCGTTTCACTTCGAGGGGCTGGTCTGCGCAATTAAAGCCTGCGACTTTTGCCGTGCCCTCGGTGGCCGGCATGAAACAGGTGAGGATGCGCATGGTGGTGGTTTTCCCGGCGCCGTTCGGGCCGAGAAAAGCCAGCACCTCGCCTTTGGCCACGGAAAACGTAACCCGGTCGATGGCCGTGAGATTCCCATACCGCTTGGTAATGTTCTGAACGTCAATCATGACTATGGTGTCGGGGTGATCAACTGTGAAGGAGTTCGCAGTACATTCGCACTGAACGAGCACATCGTCATCACGTTTCGGATCTTACTGAGTCCGCCGGGATCAGTCAATACGGCACCGGCCGACACCAACGGCTTCCGATACCAGGAGACGCAATCCGCAATCTTTACAGTTGGGGAGTGACCTGCTAGAGTTTTTCCCCGCGCATTCGAATACGATTTGTCGTTGACTCGATTACCGTCAGTTAATTTTTCTCGCAGAGGAGGTCCGTGTGAAACAGATGGCTTGGGGTGCAATCTTATTGGGGAGCCTGGTGTGGTTAGGGGGATGTGCGGCCAAGGGTGAAGAGGTACCGATGAATGTGGGGATCACACCTGCCGCACCGTCGAGCGCGGCGGCTCCCGTCAGCTCGGTCAAAGTGGTGGTGATTCCTTTCCAGGACGACCGGTCCGATCGCACCAAGCTGGGGACTCGTCACTCGCTCTGGGGTTCCGATCAGGTCATGACCGTCAAGAGTGGGACGATTGGAGAAGCCACGGCCAAAGCGTTCGCCGACTATCTGACTCGTAAGGGATGGCGGGCGCAGTATGCGGCTTCTGCCAGTCAGACCGGGGGAGCGGATGTCGTGATCTCAGGGAAGATTCTCGAGTTATCGGCTGACGCGCATGGCGTAATCGGATCTACGGACATCACCGCGAAGAATAAGCTGACTGTTCAGGCGGCCAACCAGGCGGACGGGAGTTCGATTACCAGCACCAACAGCCACACGGGGAACTACACTGTGTTCTGGTATGCCCCGGAAGACGGAGAGGAACTTGTGAGCGAGGTGCTGGAACGGAACTTTGAAAAGTTCATGAGTTCGACAAAATTTGATGGATCGGCATTACGTTTCCGCTAGCAGCCACCCGTTCCGGGAAGCCGACTCCAGGTCGCTTCCCGGACTCTTGGTCGTTGTTTGGACCGGTACTCTTCCCCGGCTTCAGGTTGACTCTTCTCCCATGCTCCCTATATATAGCGTCACCGCGTTCTCTCGAAGACATGCCGATTTGTTCGTTCTTGTACCACCGATTGTGAATTTCCACAGAAGTTTCCCCCGTACGAAGGTAGGGGGGAGGAGTACTCAGTCGGTATTGTTGAGGTCGGCAACCTCCCGTAGGCTGACACCTGTGAGCCAGACGTCCGAGCCTACAAGTGGAGGATCGAGTGAAAATGACACACCAAATCTGTAAGACGCATACTCGCACCAGCCTTTCCGGGGTCCTCTTGGCCGCTTTCTGTGTATCGCTCGGGGCCTGCTCATGGGTGCCGAAGGGAGAAACGGGGCTGGATGTCGGGATCAAGGACCGGGGCATTGCCTCTTGGTACGGAGAGCAGTTTCATGGCAAACAGGCCGCCAACGGGGAGCTGTTTGACATGCAGGCCCTGACCGCCGCGCATCGGACCCTCCCGCTCGGCAGCATGGTGCGGGTGGTGAATTTGACCAACGGAAAGCATGTCCGCGTTCGGATCAATGATCGTGGCCCCTATGTGAATGGTCGAATCCTCGATCTCTCCCAGGCGGCAGCCGTAAAGCTTGGCATGGTTCAGAACGGACTGTCTGTGATTCAATTGGAGGTCGTCGGAGACCGTCGTCCGGATTTTGTCCTGGCAGAAGAAGAGGCCCCTTCGACACAATCCGCGCTTCTCAGTGTCCATTATCTCGACCCGCTGGCCATCCGGGTTCCTCCCGTTTCCACGTTAGGAATGCCGATCTCCTCGTCGGCGCAACGTCCTCGCATCCTGCCAACCGATGTACTGATGCAGCGGCGTATTCGGCGAGTGCCGTCCTTCTTAGCGGCCGACCACACGGCCCATACCGAAAACATCACGCTCGTGATCGGATAGCGACGGGAGTCGACGCGGTTGACAGTGCCGGAAGGTCTCCTCTACACTGTGCCGTCAAAATTTAAGGGTAGATTACGCCCATTATCGATTTGAGGAAGAGGAGTCAGACGGCATGGCGAAGAAGACGGCAGGAGAATCCGAAGAAGCCAAGTTGAAGAAGAAGCTCACCACGAAAAAGGCGGATGATGGCGGAGCCGCAGTGCGGGCCTTGCGGAAACGGTTGAAGCGGGAACAGCGCCGTCGCCGGTCCTTGGCGCTCAGGCAGAAACATGCCGCAGGAAAGAAGGCCGCGACCCCTGCGAAGTAGTCCGTTCATTATGATGTGCGAACGAATGTTGTAGGATTGAACTATGGAACACCCCCGTCAAGCATCTCTGTCCGCTGAGACCTCCGACACACTTCCTGCCAGCGATGAGTTGGCCGACAAGGTGGCTGAAGACCTGGCGTTGACCCCTGCGGCTTCCCAGGAACTTGTGGCCGCTGCTCCCGACCAGGTCATCCTGGAAGAAGAGAAGGTCAAGGACGAGATCGAGATTCAGATCGATCTCCTCAGCGATCCAGACTGGGTGGTGCGGCGTGAAGCCGTCATTACGCTCGGCGAGATGGGGGACGAGCGGTGTGTCGAGCCGTTGTCGCGCGCGTTGCGCGACGGTGACTGGCAAGTGCGCGAAGTGGCCATCGACGCGCTCGGGCAGGTCGGCTCCCCGGCCGTCGAAATTCTTTTGAAGCTGCTCCGCGACTGGGATGTGCGGAAGTACGCCATCTTGGCGCTCGGAAAGATCCGTGATGAGCGGGTCCTGGATCCCTTGATGGTGCAGCTGCGGAACGACGAGTTCAAAGATGACGCGATCAATGCACTCGTGGAACTCGGTGAGCCGGCAGTGCCGAAGTTTATCGCCGCACTGAAGGATAGAGAAGAGAGCGTCCGTCAGAGTGCCGTATTGGGATTGGGCCGGATCAAACACAGCGAGTCGATCGATCCGCTGATCGCCATGTTGCAGGATAAAGACTGGTTTACCAGACTGATTGCGGCGGCTGCATTGGAATCGATCGGTGACGACCGGGGGCGCGAGGCGATCAAGCCGTTGCTCAAGGATCCCGATATGGTCGTGAAAATGCGTGTCGAGCGGATCCTGGCCAAGTGGAAGAAGCAGCCGGTGTCCCAACCGGCAAATGCCTAGTCTACCGGCTCAGTTCTTTGTCCAGTCTCAGCTGGATCTCGTCGAGGCGTTTCATCGGCATCGATTTCCCCATCGCCACTTCTAAGCGTACTTCCCGCAACGTGCTGGCCAACTCCCGTATTGCGTCGAGTGTAGGATCGGCCTTTGCGCCTTTCGTCGCGAGTTCCAAGACCGTGACCGCTTCCCCCAGCTCCTTCGCTGCATCTCCGAAGTTCCGATCGAATAGGTTGGCCTTCGCTTGCACGACTCGTGATTTCGCATCCACGAGCCCCTGGCGCCGCCGCAGATCTCGCTCAATGCCCTGCGTGGTATCCAAGACATTGCGCGACAGCTTGGTGATCGATTGCTGGAGATCGGACACGGTCTGCTGGAGTGTGCCGACCGGGCGTTGACCGACAAAGTACCCTGCCCCGAATGCAGCGGCGATCAGAATCAGGGTACCGAGAAATTTGAGCATAGGCCTCCGAATGTCTAGGGCCGACGCGTGCGGTGTGCGGCGCGTGCGGTCTGTTGCAAGAGGCTGCCGGCTGCGGCGATCCGCACGGCCTCATCGGAGTCTTGCAGCCCTTTCAGAAGAATCGGGATCACGGGCCCTGAGAGCTTCCCCAAGGCCTTTGCGGCCATGAGCCGCGGGAGCGGTTGTTGATCCTGGAGCAGCGCCTGTAGCACCGACAACGCTTCCTTGTCTGACGTTGCGCTCAACGCTTGGGCCGCGCTTCCGCGAATGGACGGGTCTGGATTTCTGGCCAGATCGGTCGCCATGAGCAAGACCGAGGAATCGCCCAGTCGAATCAGGCTTTCCGCAGCGCTGGCTCGCACTTGTAGGCTGGGGTCTCTGGTGAGGGCTTGCAACAAGGGACGATTCTCTTTGAGCCCTAACCGGCCCAGACTGCCGGCTGCCACACCGCGCACCATCGCCATCTCATCGCCCAGCGCATGAGTTAGCGGGGCGACTCCTCCGGGGGATCCGAACTCTCCCAGTGCTCCGGCGGCAAAGGCCCGCACGGATGGATTGGGGTCATACACCGCCTGACTGAGCACGGCTAGACTTGTCGGCCGTTTCAGCCGGCCCAGGACACCGATCGCGGCCATACGGACTTCGGCATCCGGCAAGGTGGCGGCGTTCGTGATGTCGATGAGCATATCGGTCTGGCCCATCTTATAGAGGGCCGCATAGGCGAAGATGGCCTCGGGCCCTTCTTCGGTTCTGCCGATTTCAATCAACCGCGGTTTCATCTCCATGACACGGGCATCGCCCAGCGCATTCATGGCGGCGATGCGGACGCTCGGCGCCTCGTCGTTGATGGCCCGCTTCAGCGCGCCTGACTTGGCGGCGAGCCCGGCGCGTCCTATCGCTTCTGCGGCGCGTGCGCGCACCAATACCGAACTATTCAGCAGGCCGTCTTCCAGCAGCGGGCCGGTTTCCGGAAGACCCAGTTCGGCCAGGACGGTATAGGCCGCGATACGCACATGCTCTTTCTGATCGCGCACGCGGCTGGTCACGAGGCTGAGTGCGAGGGGGGTGAGCAACGTCAGATCGTCCGGTTGGCCTTCAGTTTTGATACGAGGATACAAGGGCAGGGCTTCTTCCCCGCGTCCGAGTTTTACAAAGCTCTGGAAGGCCAGGCGGAGCATGTCTTTTGACGGCGTGGCGTCTTTGGGGATCGCCTGAAAGCGTTGCACGATGGCCGGGTAGTCGCCTGCTTTAAAGAGCGCGGGGAGGTCTTTGTCTTGGGCAGAAGTCGGGGAGGTCGCGGCCAGGGTCTCAATTGGTGCTGCAAGGAGGAAAGACAGACCTGCCATAGCGGCGAAGCAGAGTGGCACAGCTAAGGCACTCTGCTTCGCACGGTATGCAAGTCCCGCCGCGGAGGCTTTTACCATGACGACGGCGTGCGGGCAGAGGCTCCGCTGTACATCGTCTCGACGTAGTCCTTCACCATGCGCTTCGTGCAGAACTGAGGGGCGACAGTCCTGATACATTCCTTCACCATTTGGAGCCAGCCTCGCGGCGTGCCGTCGAGGTCGCGCTGATAGTAAAGGGGTACGACTTCTTGTTCAAGCAGGCGGTAGAGCTCTTCCGAGTCATGGACATCCTGCTCGTGCTGGTCGGTCGAGGGCGGCAGCGGATCGATCCCCCAGCCGTTCGCGCCG
>CAZXNN010000174.1:0-6835 GCA_964641915.1 uncultured Nitrospira sp.
GGCACTTTCATACCCGATTCGTCGGCCTTTGGGATCTAGCCAGTAAGAGCGCTCAGCCGTTGGGAAGGATTCTCGAAACGCGGGATCCGGGCGATCGGCTGGCGGGAGTCCTATCTCCGTTTCGATGTGCCATTCAGGCCCCTCCGCCGTGAAGCGCGGAATCGGCTCGGACGCATGCGCTGAGCCTCTTTGATCACGGTCGGGAGGCGAATCAATGGCCGCTTTCTGCTCCCACGACATGGGGGCCTTGGGGAGTCGAACGCAAGGCAATCCCTGCAGATCAATCTCTGAAGCCCGTCGAGGCTTCCTCGCCGTCCAAACACCAAGGATTGTCCCGTCGGCCGCAGTCGCGGAAATGTGTTGAGATGGCCCTGTTGGCGCCTTTCCTCGGGGGTAGAGCGCGTAGGTCGACCCAGAACGGATCCTCTCAATTCTGGCCGCCTTTTCCAGCCAGCTTGCGAGGGTGGACAGACGTCGGCCGTCCGCTTCCCCAGTGAGGGACTTGAGTGACCTCTGAAGGAGACCTGGCTCCTGCTCCACAGCCGCCATTATCTGATCAACGAGATTCGCATCCTTCTCAGCCCCTTCTGCAGCGTCAAGCCAATCCCGTAGCGCAGGGGTGGCCTCCAGTGCCGCCCGAAGCTCGGCGATTCCCGTACGGTCCCCCATGACAGCCATTAGGGTTGACCCAGTGTGTACGGCCACCGACGAGTTGATATCAAAATGGCCGAACTCCATTCTGATTTGTTCTACAAGTGGGCGGAGAAGCGGCAAACTCTCATGTACGGCTGATATTGCGCCCAGATAGTCGCCGCTCTTCCTCAACTCCTCTATCCGCTCTGCTAGCTCGAAGTACCGAGTAACTGCCGCCCGTCCCGACGTTTGGGATGTCCCCCCCGCAGGTCCACCTGTACCGCCGGTGAAGAGGCGCCTAAGAGCTTCAAACACGGTACTCTGCCACGTTCAACATGCCGCGACGGAACCCAGGCCCACTCCTGCTCAACCGACCTTCATGAGTCCAAGACAGCGGAATGTCCGGGCAGCACACCCAGAATTGTCGGCAAGTAAGCCGACGATCTCTCACTGCGACCGCTGCTCCCATACGCGCTCCCGGAGCAGCCGGAATACCTGAGCGCGCGCCTCGTGGCAATAGCGTGTCTTGGCCTGGCATTTCTCCATCCTCGCAGGACTTTGAGACCCCGGCAACCCCCCGGGGACACCAGATCCTCTGTGGCATCTGCCGAATTCTTCTACGACCTTTCCAGATCACGCTGCTCGACGTAGTATGATAATCACCAATCAACACCAGAATGCAGTCAACGGCACCTTTGGCGACCCTCTGCTCCACCGGTCGCCCACCCAAGACGAGAATCCAGAAATGGCCCAAGAACAGGAGCTCCTCGCGCAGCTCTGCACGGCGACAGACCTGACATCCGCCAAGCGGATCGTGCGGGAATTAGAAAGAGATTTCCTCTACACTTGGCGTCCAGTTGGTGACAACGAAGCCAACTATGGCCTTATCAACATTGGAAGCGACCCCGGCCAGGCTCTGATTGAACGCGTTACCAACGCTATTGACGGCGTAATTGAACGTGAAGCTCTTCGCAATCTGGGAAAGCGTAAACGCGTCACCATTCCCGCATCGCCCCGAGAGGCCGTTGAGCTTTGGTTTGGAGTCCCTGGTGGTCGGGTCGCCAACCTTGGAGATCCGGCCAAGCGTCAGCCATTGGCTGACAACGTCGTGGTGACCTTGCTCGAAGGCGACCACAAGCGCCGGCCATCAGTAATGATCCGCGATCTCGGCGTGGGCCTAACACCATCTTTGATCCCCACAACCATCTTGAGCTTGAGTGGAACGAACAAGATCGACAAACTCTACCTGGCCGGAGCATATGGTCAGGGAGGCTCAACCGTCCTCGCCTTCTCGCCTGACGGTGCCTTGATAGTCTCACGCCGTCAACCGGATCTCCTGGCCGTCGGAGAGGCCGATCTGGTCGCCGTTACCCTCGCTAGATACGAAGAACTCGATCCGGCCAAGAACAAGAATGGCCGATACGCCTACCTCGTTACAAAGAACCGTGATGTCCCGCACATTCCCGCGCGCGTTCTCGAGGCATTTGAGCCGGGCACATCCGTCGTCCACTTCAATCTGGGGATTGATCGATATTCCGCTCGCATGACGCAGCTCACCGGAAGTCTATGGTGGTTACTGCAGAATGCACTATTTGATCCGGTGCTTCCTATCTGGGCTGAGGACGCTAGGCCATCGCTTCTTGGTGGCAAAGAGCGCGAACGCCGTACCATCGCGGGCAATTATACACGCCTGACCGACGATCGCCGTGATCGCATCGAGCATTCTGACAGTGTCGACGTTCACCTTGATCATGATACCGGCTCGACCGTGGTCAAAGTCAACTACTGGGTCGTTCGTAGCAAGGACGACGCCGGAAGTGGCCAGCCCATTGATGCATATGTTGATCCGTATCAGCCTATCGCCTACACATATTTTGGCCAAGCCCATGGAACCGACGAGCGGCGCTTTACCGCTGAGAGGCTTCAGCTTCCGTACCTAGCCAAGTTTCTCATCATCCAGGTCGAGCTTGACCATCTGCTACCTGCTGCTCGGCGGGAGCTCCTATCCAGCACCCGGGATCGCCTGAAGCGCACACCGTTCTTCTACGAGATGCGCGAGAGGATTTGTGCTGCCCTTGCTGAGGACGAGGAACTCATTCGCTTGAACGACATGCGCAAAGAGGAGCTCCTGTCGCGTCACTCGGACAAGGACCGTGAGCGGATGCGCCAGCGGTTCGCGCAGCTCATGGAGCGTCTGAAGCCTGGGGTCGACGCCGTCTCTGCCGGCAAGGGCGAGGTGGAGGGGGGGCGAGAGCGCAGCGGGTCCCAAATCCGAGAACCGCTTGAACCGCTCCCTACGCGCGATGAACCCACGTTCGTTCGTATCGTTAACTCGAAGCGGCCGATCCCTGTCCGGCTCGACCGCCAGGCATTGATTCGCCTCGAGTGTGACGCGCCGGACGGCTACCTAACAAGTCGCATTCATGCCAAACTGACGATGACTTCCCACCCACCCGGGGTACTCGCGCTTGAAAGCAGATCAGATATTCAGGGTGGGCGTGCCCGGCTCACCATTCGACCGGCCGAAGGCGCCAAAGCGCAAGACACCGGCACCATAACAGTCTTCCTCTTTACACCTGACGATCAGGCGTACTCGGATGAGGCTGCTTTCGTCATCGAATCACCACCGGAGCACCCAACTGCCGGTAAGCGGAGTAAGTCGAGCGTGAAGGTACCCGAACCGATTCCAGTCTTCAAAGAGGAGTGGCCGAATTTTGGATGGGATGAGTCCTCCGTCGCGGACGCCCGCGAAGATAAGGACGGCGGAAAGATCTACGTAAACGCCGACAACCGTCACCTCGAACGCCTGTTGAGGGTAGGTGGATATCAGGAGAAGGGCGTAACGCGGATGCGGAACAATTTCGTGCTCTATGTTGCCTTTTACGCCTGGGCACGACATACGGAATCAAGAGGCCAAGATGGTGCGCTGCATGGGAAGGATTTCGAGGACTATCAAGCCGGAGAACTGGATCGTGTTGCACAGACGATCATTCATAGCATCGCGGCTGGTGCACGGCTCGCCGATGAAGAGTGATTCCCGCTGATGGCGGGCAGTGAGCACCCACTCCAGAGCATGTGCTCCTATCTGGGCGGATATCCACCCAAGGTACCGAGGGCCTTGCTTGAGCGCTGGGCCGGTCCACGGACGACGGTACTTGATCCGTTTTGTGGAGCTGGTACCACCCTGCTGGAGGCGAAGCTAGCTGGCCGTCCCTCTGTGGGTATCGATCTCAACCCCCTAGCCATTGCTTTGTCGATGGCAAAGCTGCAGTCCGTCAAGCAAAGAGACGTGAACGATCGCCTAACAATGCTCGCTCATGCATTCTGCGGTGAGGGCGAGATCGATGATGTCCCTGACACTCTTCTACCGATCTTCCACCGTCGCACGCTGGCACAGCTGTGCTACTTGCGTAGGGTGTTGGATAGCGGCTCACCAGAAGATGTCTTCCTACGGGGATGTACCCTGGGCATCATGCACGGAAAAGGCCGCCGGAATGGGACCACCGCATATCTCTCCGTTGATATGCCTAATACATTTAGTATGTCTCCGAACTACGTCCGAAGATTCGTTGAACGCAACGGTCTCCAACAGCCACCAGTTGACGTGTTCTCCAAACTTCGGGAACGCAGCGCATGGCTCCTTCGATCCCGCCCACTCCCAATGGTGCCGACGGCGACAGTGCTCACCGGAGACGCCTGCAGGCTTGATGAGGTGCTCGACGCAGCCGGGATTGGATCCGTTGGCGCAATCATCACCTCACCCCCCTACCTCGGCATCTTGCGTTATGGAGCGTTCAATTGGATCCGGCTCTGGTTCCTCGGTTACGACCAGTACACGGTTGATCGCCTTCTTCAAACGACAGACTCGCTGGAAGCGTACCTGTCATTCATGGCGTCCTTCCTTTCCGCCGCATCCCGAGTCCTGCGACCCCGTGGAATTGCCGCGCTTGTAATTGGTGATGTGACGGAGAACGGACAGCACGTCCCACTGGCGGAGCGCGTCTGGCAAGAGATGGAGGGTCTGGTGCCGTTTCGCCTTCGCGAAATTGAGCTCGATGACTATGATGAAGCAACCAAGACTACAAGGGTATGGGGAGAGACAAAGAAGGGGCGGGCCACGCGCACTGACAAGGTGCTCGTATTGGAGCGCACAGCCATTCGTAAAGGCCGGCAAATCAAGCTCTCCGGCGGAAAGCGCCTCGCGCGAATGCCGTGAGCACGGCCAACAGCGCAAAGTCCTCCGGCGCTGCGCTGTCCTACCTTTCCGCCAAGGATTTGGCTCGAACATCTATAGCGGGCGAGACCTCGTTTGATAGCCGAAAGGCTTCCTCCCATTCCTTCTTGATCGGGTCCTTATCCGTTCGCTCTGCGGCTCTCTCTTGGACGTACCGCCAAGCGGCGACCGGATTGAATTGAAGGTCCAGCCACAGCCGCTCAGCTTCCAATTTCTCTCGCACCCGGTCCTTCCCGTAGGTGTCCACGAGGCCTGTTAGCAGCGCCACCCACGCACGGTACTCGAACTCCTCCGCACGCCGTGCAACCTCCATCCCGCGAATCCCCTTCCCTACCGGATGCCCCGCCAGCACTAGCACATAGAAGACCCGGCTCATGAGCCCCGGCAGGGCGGATACTCGCTCCGCGACCTCCTCTGAAAGCTCCAATTCCTCAACCAGCCTCCGCCATCGACCGTGCCAGGGGGTCATGAGGAGCTCGGTGGGACTGGGAGGAGTTGGCGGAGCGCCCTCCCCCGTCCGCAGCCACTCCACGGTGGTTCCACACGCCTCCGCGATCAGCTCGAGAACCGGCCCTCTGGGGTTCCGGACCTGGCCCTTGATCAGGCGCTGAAGGGTTAGCCGCTGGATTTCCCAGAGCTCTGCCGCTCCCCGGACGCTGCCCTGTGCGAACTCCTGGACAAGCCAGTTGATCCGGCCCCCCATCGTTGCCTGAGTGCCCCGCCTTGACGACTTAGTGACCATAGTGATATGTTCTCTTTCAAGAGTGACCTCACCAATATGTTCACTTCCACAACGACGAAAGTCAAGCGGGAGACACCATGACCACGTATCTGACGATCGGCCAGACGGCCGAACGGCTCGGCCTGCAGCCCGACACTCTCCGGAAGCTCGAAAGCAAAGGAGAGATCACTGCCGTACGGACAAACGGCGGCCACAGGCGATTCACCGAAGCTGAGATCGAACGGTTCCAGAAAAGTCGTCGCGGTAGAGGGAGGACCTCCCAGAAACGAAATCCGAACACCGGTGAATTCGCGGGGCACGGGGCCGCCTTCGCCAACGACCCGGACGAGTTTGACGAGGATTTGTCGATCGAAGATGTGGATGCGAAAGATCTGGCCAGCCACCGGCCTCCGCCGCCACCCCGGTCCAACCCCGTGGCGCCCCCGGCCCCCTTTGTGCCTCAGCCGCTGCCGTCGTTGTTCGACCCGGGCGAAACGGAACGGCTCCGGCTCAAACAAATCCGGACCATGGGTCAGGGGGCCATCCCCTGGGATGCCCCGGCGGATCTTCACCGTCAGGTCATCCTCGACCTCGAACGATTCGTGACCACCGGCCAATTCCCGGCCGAGCTACCGCTGTACAAGTCGAGGGAGATGGTCATCGGCCGCGTCGAAGGCGTGCTGCGGCCATGGCGGGAAGCTCAAGAGAAGGCAAAGCGGGCCAAGGAGGCAAAGGAGGCATCTGAACGGCAGCGCGACGCGCTCATCTCCAAAGGGACCACCTACGCCTACCGAGAAACGGCCGAGTGGGACTTTGCTCCTAAGCTCGACGCCTGGGCGGAGGTGAAGAAGGTCCTCCTTCGCGACGTGAAGCCGGACATGACCGACCTCGAAGTCGAAGACCTTGTCGACGAGGTTCTCGATCGATGGGACGACGACGAGGATGAGGTCGACGACGAAGACGAAGACGATGGCGAAGACTAGGGAAATTGGTCTCTGGAACCTGGGAAATCGCGGTCAGAACCTGGGGCCCGACAACCGGCAAATCCCGGATTTGAATCCGGGAGAGCCGTCCGGAATTACCGGCCGGAATTCCCGTAGCGATATACGGCCGGACATTCCGGCGGGAAATCCCGGGCACTCGTACCAAACCGCGGCCAAGGCGTCGACCGTCGCCCAACCGAGGAATGAACCCATGGCAGCGCCGCTCACCTCACTCACTCCCCTGCCCCACGGGCTCCCCCCGTG
>CAZXNN010000175.1:0-6834 GCA_964641915.1 uncultured Nitrospira sp.
GGATCAGCCGGGAAAAGCTCCAACGGTATGTCTCAATCGGGTTCAATACGATGGGACGCGATATCGGCAGTTTGGTCGCTGAAGCGCAGCAGAAGATCGCTACGCAGGTGGTGCTTCCCGCCGGCTACACCGTCGCCTGGGGAGGCTCGTTCGATAATATGGAGCGGGCGATGGCCAAACTCCGGCTCATTGTGCCCATCACCATCGGATTGATCTTCCTGTTGCTGTACTCCACCTTCGACTCGCTGCGTCAGGCAGCCCTCATCATTTTGAACCTGCCCTTCGCGCTCATCGGCGGTGTAGTCGCCCTCTGGCTGACCGGGGAATATCTCAGCGTGCCGGCGTCGATCGGATTCATCAACCTCTTCGGTGTGGCCGTGCTGAACGGCATCGTGCTGGTCTCCTGCATGAATGCCCTGCGCGAGGAAGGCGCCACGCTGGACGAAGCCGTGATGTCCGGGGCGCTGTTGCGCCTGCGACCGGTCCTCATGACAGCCCTGGTCGCGTTACTGGGGCTGGTGCCTCTCGCCTTCGCTCATGGAATCGGCTCGGAGGTTCAGCGCCCGTTGGCCATCGTGGTCATTGGCGGACTGGTCAGCTCCACGTTGCTGACGCTGATCGTCCTTCCGATCCTCTATCGATGGATCGAGGGCCGTACCCCACTGGACGCTCCGAAGACGAACAGCCACCTCTCATCGAACCAGCCCATGGAGGGCAATAGCCCCGGTGCGGTCTCGACACTCATCGGATGACGCGAGAGTAAATTCATGTATTGAGTGAGGCATCGCCTCTCTAGATGGCCTGCACTCGTCACAGGCTCACTGAACGCCCAACTTACTCGACTGGCGGACACATCACCGTCCAGGCTAGGGCCCTCTTCTTTCTACCCTCGGGATTCGCCTAGTTCATCAACCCAACCCCGACTGTTACCCTATCGTGAATATCGCCGCGCCTGGGTGCCGGCTGCCTCGCAACAGAGGGGCCGCTCCTCATCAGAGTAAGCCTGTGGACTGCCTCACGGACGGAGTCGTACGGTCTCCGTGAGGGTATCTTTTCCATACAGGTTGATTGGAGTGAAGGACTTCACCGTCAACTCTTCACTGGCCATACAGAATGCAGCCCTCATATCCACCCGACCTGGAGGACATTCCCGCGCAATATCTCCAGGAGATCAAGACATTAGTATTACCGCCGTCATTTCACTAGTTAGGGAACCAGAGCGGCACAGGCGTTGCTTCTTACTAATAAGGCGATCAAGGGTTTCCCATATTCCATCCCACTTGCTCGCCCATGACTGACAGGGAGGACAAGCATGTCGGACTTTCATCAAAACGGCGTGGTAACCGTGCTTCATCGGCTCGGTAAACCGAACCTCGAACAACTTGAGGCGGAACTCCAGCGGCACGCATCGACGAATCCGATTGCCCTGATCCTCCCTTCCCTCTATTCGGAGCTCCAGCGACCGGCGCTTAGAAAGATTGTCGAGACACTGACTGAGGTGCGCTATGTGAACGAGATTGTCATTTCGTTGGACCGGGCATCGGCGCTGGAGTTTCGCCTCGCCAAGGAGTACTTCTCGATCCTCCCGCAACGCGTCCGGGTGATCTGGAACGACGGAAGCCGGATTCGGCAGATCTTAAATCGCCTGACCGACAATGCCATCGATGTCGGCCTGGCCGGCAAAGGTCGCGGCTGCTGGACCGCCTTCGGATATGTACTCGCCCGCCACCAAAGCAAAGTGCTCGCCCTGCACGATTGCGACATTGTGAGCTATGACCGGCAGTACCTCGCCCGGCTCTGCTATCCCATCGCCAACCCCAATCTTGGATATGAATTCGCCAAAGGCTACTACAGCCGGATTACCGACCGGCTCCATGGCCGCGTGACTCGGCTCTTCATGACCCCGCTCTTCCGCAGCCTCCAGCAGCTGGTCGGCACCCATCCCCTCCTGACCTTTCTGGATAGCTTCCGCTATCCGCTCGCCGGGGAATTCGCCATGGTCAGCGATCTCGCCTGGATCAATCGTATTCCTGGAGATTGGGGTCTCGAAGTGGGCGTCCTCGCCGAGGTGTATCGCAACTGCGCGCTCCGCCGCGTCTGCCAGGTCGACATCGCCGAGGCCTACGAGCATAAGCACCAGGAACTCTCGGCGGATAATCCTGATGCCGGCCTGCTAAAGATGTCGGCCGACATTACCAAAGCCCTGTTCAGAAATTTGGCCAGCGACGGCGTCATTCTCTCCGACGGCCTGCTGAAGACACTGCGAGCCACATACCTCCAGGCCGCGCAAGACGCCATCAGCCGCTATGAAAATGACGCGATGATCAACTCACTCCAATTCGATCGCCACCAGGAGCGCACCGCTGTGGAGGTGTTTCTGAGAGGCATGAAGCTCGCCACCCAGAGTTTCATCGAAGACCCCCTCGGTGTCCCCATGATCTCCAATTGGAGCCGGGTGGTGGCGGCGGTCCCCGATGTGTTCGGACTCTTGATCGATGCGGTCGAGAGCGATCATGAATGGGAACCGGCCAGCGACCTGGCCCATACAGACCATCACACCCCGCTCACCAGAGTCTCCTAGCAAACTCGCGTGATGCCCATGCTGAATTCGACCATCACCCCGCTGGCTGCCCAGACCGAATTGACGGTCGAGCAGATCGGCGCCGCAGACCTGCTCGTCGGGGTCCCGAGCTTCAACAACGCCGACACAATCGGCCATGTCATCCGCGCCGTACGAGCAGGCCTCGCCAAATACTTCCCGGACCGTCGGGCCGTCCTGGTGAACGCCGACGGAGGGTCTACTGACGGTACCCCCGCGATCGTCGCCGACACCTTAGTCGATTTCGATGTGCTGTTTATCGGTGACCGGCAGAGTCCGCTCCATCGCATCGTCACCCCCTACCATGGGATACCCGGCAAAGGGAGCGCGTTCCGCACAATTTTTGAGATCGCCAAACGCCTGAACGTTCAGGCCTGCGCGGTGGTGGACTCGGACCTTCGGAGCATCACACCCGAATGGGTCGAACTGCTCCTTCGCCCGATCATGCAAGAAGGCTTTGACTATGTCGCGCCCTTCTATCAACGCCATAAGTACGACGGGACGATTACCAATAGTATTGCCTATCCATTGACCCGTGCGCTGTATGGCTATCAGGTGCGTCAACCCATCGGAGGTGACTTCGGATTTTCTGGCGACCTTGCCAGACATTACCTGAACAGACACGTCTGGGAATCCGACGTGGCACGATTCGGCATCGATATCTGGATGACCACAGAGGCGTTGACCAGTGGCGCTCGGGTCTGCCAAAGCTTCCTGGGCGCGAAAATTCACAACCCCAAGGACCCGGCAGCCGATCTTTCCGACATGCTCGCTCAAGTCACCGGAGCCCTGTTCAGCCTGATGGAGACCCATCCCGCCACATGGATCCCCGTGAGAGCCTCTGAGCAAGTACCCCTCTTCGGATTTCAATACGAAACGGGCGTCGAACCGATCCATGTGAACGTCGATCGGATGCTGGAGGTGTTTCAGCAGGGTCTGCAAGACCTGCAACCCATCTGGAGTCGCATGTTGTCGGAGGAGAGCATGGCCCAACTCAACGCGCTACAGGGAGTTGCTACGTCTGCCTTCCTGATGCCGGATGATCTCTGGGTTCGGGTGATCTATGACACGGCCTTGTCCTACCACGCCGGTGTGCTCCCGAAAGATCATCTCCTGAAAGCACTCACACCGTTATATCTCGGTCGAACCGCCTCGTTCGTTCTGCAAACACAGGGGCTGACCACCCGCGAGGCGGAACACCATATCGAAGCTCTGTGCCGGGCCTTCGAGTCCCGGAAAGAATATCTCGTGACACGGTGGCCCTAAGCAGCGGCCACGCCCGGCATAGGGAGTAAAGGAGAGCATCATGACATCACAGTGGATCGAGACGTTACTGGAACCCGTGACCGTCCTCGGCCGGCAAACACTGGCCATCGTCCCCAATGTGCTGGCCATGAGCCTGCTGCTGCTGGCAGGAGTCGGCACCGCCTGGTTTGCAGGCCACGCGGTCGAACGGTTTCTCCGAGTGATCGGACTGGACCGGGTGAGCGATCGGCTGGGTCTGACCTCCACGTTCCTGCGGGGCGGGATCAAATCAGCCCCTTCCCATCTCATCGGAAGAACAATCCACTGGCTGATTCTGCTCTTTGCGTCGATCGCCTCGCTTGAGGCGCTCCACATCGACTCCATCAGCCGATTGGCTCATGCGACCGTCGCCTATATCCCGCATCTCGTCATCGCCACGCTGATCGGAATTGCGGGCTACCTGATCTCCAACTTCGTCGCCCAGGGGGTCCTGATCGCCGCGGTTAATGCCGGCCTCCCGCCGGCTCGACTGATCGCATCGAGTGTCCGCTGGACGATCCAGTTACTGAGCGTCGCCATGGCCCTTGAGCAACTCGGCATTGCAGAACACATTGTGGCGGTCGGGTTCGGCATTACCTGGGGCGGCATTGTCCTAGCCGCTGCGCTGGCGTTCGGATTGGGAGGCAAGGACCTCGCACGGTCATTTCTTGAGCGGCGGCTGGCTGCTCCATTGCACGGACCGGCTCATGACGATGTTCACCACTTTTGAGGCCGCTATGCTTCCTCGCTACCTTGTCTTCACCGACCTGGATGGCTGTCTTCTCGACAGCCGGACCTATTCGTTCGATGCGGCTCGACCGGCCCTCGAACGACTCCAGGCGAACCATATTCCCGTTGTTCTGGTTTCCAGTAAGACCCGGGCGGAGATCGAGCCGCTTCGCCAACAGCTGAATCACCAAGGTCCGTTCATCGTCGAAAACGGCGGCGCTGTGTTCGTACCTCTCGATACATTTGATTTCCCTCTGGACCGCGCCCGACGACGATCCACCTACCAAGTCATCGAATTCGGAACGCCCTACGCCATGTTGCGCGATGTGCTCAAGCAGATCGAGGAAGCCGTCGGCACGCCGTTGATAGGGTTCGGGGATCTGTCCATCGATGAGATTATGGAGCTGACCGGGTTATCCAGGGAAGCCGCGCTCCGAGCCAAGCTCCGGGAATACGACGAACCCTATCTGGTGCACGGTCCCGCCACGCTGGTCACTGAGGTCTGCCGTCAGATCATCACGCGAGGATTACAATGGACGAAGGGCGGGCGTTTTTTTCATCTCACCGGACTGAACAATAAGGGGCAGGCTGCCTTGAGGCTGCTTCATTGCTATAAGCGTCAATGGAATCTCGATGGACCACTGGGCGAGGTTAAAACAGTAGGAATCGGGGATAGCCTGAACGATCTCCCCCTCCTGCTCGCGGTGGATCATCCGGTGCTGGTGCAGAAATCGGACGGATCATATGATCACGACATCGATGTCCCGCAACTGATTCATGCCCCAGGCATCGGGCCGATCGGATGGAATCACGCCATTCTGAATCTGCTGCAGCTCGCAGCCTAGCAGACGCGTGGTCCTTTCAGGATCAGGGGGCGTCCGTCAAGCGGGTTTCTTCGACGCAAACACCGCCGCATCGCAGGAGAGATATTTGATCTGTTTGATCGGGACCAGGATCATTTCCCTTGGCGACTCCAAGTAAATAAACTCTTGATCTTCCGACAAGCGATGACTGACCGCATCCTTGATCAGGAATTCCTGATTGTCCACAAACACCACTTTGACCCAATACTGCACGATCAGCTCCTTCCGACAAAAAACAGGCGATTCGGCAATACCACCACCCCTTCAAAGCCAGAGGATTATACTGATCCGGTTAAGACTGTGGCAACTTGCCAGCCAGAGCCGCTCTTGAGTAGAGTAACGGGATAGAACATTGTCTTCGAGGAATGCCTGTGGCCAGCTCATTTCGAATCGGCGTGTTGACGGCGCTCTTGCTCACCGGCCTCACGACGTCCCCTCTACTTAGCGACGCGCAGGTGGTCGGAGACGAGGCTGAACTGGGTCGGCTCCAGTCGAAAGCCGAAGACGCGATCGGGAACGACGATTCGGATGGAGCCGCGATGATGATGGGGCGGGCCGCCTTGCTCGCCGCTCAACTCGGCAAGAGGGAGGCCGGATGGAAGACCGCATTCCGCAAGGCCCAGGAAGCGCTCTTCAGATCGCAGGAACATACGTACCGGGCTATGGCGCTCTTTCGACGAGCCGGCGGTCAACTGCCGGCTTCATCGGGAGTCTGTGGCAGCCTGGCCCTCGGTCACACCACTCTTACACACGTGGCTGAGGGGAAGGGAACTTCCCCTCAAGACACCCGCCTCCTGGAGGAGGCCAGGCATCTTCAGGAATCTGCGGACAACTGGCAGCAGATGATCGACTCCCTGGTTGCCGAATACCAGTGTCCGTAGCCATCCAGAGCCGTGAGCTGGTTTCTGGCCTTAGTCGTCTTCAGGGTTAATGATATGCAGACCCGCCGTCTTTGACGCCGCCAACAGCTGCGCGTCCGCACTCACGACGGTCAGTCGCAACGGCTTCAACTCCAACGCCAACGCCAGATGCATCACTTGCGCAGCCCGGAGAAAGGGATACTCCAGGACCAACTCCTTGGTGGCCAGATACGTCCCCATTGTCGGCGCAATAAACTCAAACAGTCCGGCCTTCGATTCCAGCTCGAATTTATACAACACCGAATAGCAATCGTCCCGGGTGATCTCTCCCTGCTGAGCCCGATTGGAGAGCGTGGCATAAAAGTCCGTCACCGTCCAGGTCGGCAGAATGGCGACTTTGCCGCGCTTGACCATCAGCTTGTTGACGACGCGAGTACCCCGCTCCATGCTGTAGCGTTTGACGAGCGCGGTGGAATCAAAATAGTAGTATGGCATCCTG
>CAZXNN010000176.1:0-6803 GCA_964641915.1 uncultured Nitrospira sp.
TACGCCAGAATCTCGGTGACCACGCCGGAGCCGACGGTCTTGCCGCCCTCACGGACTGCGAAGCGGAGCCCCTGCTCCATGGCGATCGGGCTGATCAATTCCCCCGTCACACTCACGTTATCCCCCGGCATGACCATTTCCACGCCCGGGTTAAGCGAGACAATTCCCGTCACGTCCGTGGTCCGGAAGTAGAACTGCGGGCGATATCCGTTGAAGAACGGGGTATGCCGGCCGCCTTCTTCCTTCGTCAACACATAGATCTCGGCCTTGAACTTGGTGTGCGGCGTAATGCTCTTCGCCTTGCACAACACCATGCCGCGCTCCACATCTTCCTTCTTCGTGCCGCGCAGCAAGACGCCGATATTGTCGCCCGCCTGCCCTTCATCCAAGACCTTGCGGAACATTTCTACGCCGGTCACGATCGTCGTCTGCGTCGGCCGCAACCCCACGATTTCGATTTCGTCGCCCACCTTCACGATGCCGCGCTCCGCACGCCCCGTCACGACCGTGCCGCGGCCGCTGATGGTGAACACGTCTTCGATCGGCATCAAGAACGGCTTGTCGATCGGCCGCTGCGGAGTCGGAATGTAGCTATCCACCGCCGCCAACAACTTCATGATCGAGGGCACGCCCAATTCGCCCGGATCCGCCTCCATCGCCTTCAAGGCGCTGCCGTGAATGATCGGGGTCTTGTCGCCCGGGAAGCCATACTTCGTCAGCAATTCCCGCACTTCGAGCTCGACCAATTCCAACAACTCTTTATCGTCGACCTTGTCGGCCTTGTTCAGAAACACCACGATGTAGGGCACGCCGACCTGGCGGGCCAACAGGATGTGCTCCCGGGTCTGCGGCATGGGGCCGTCCGCCGCACTCACCACAAGGATTGCGCCATCCATCTGGGCGGCGCCGGTGATCATGTTCTTCACATAATCGGCGTGGCCCGGACAGTCGACGTGCGCATAGTGCCGGTTGTCGGTCTCGTACTCGACGTGACTGATCGCGATGGTCATGATCTTGGTGGCATCGCGCCGCCCCTGACTCTCGCTCGCCTTCGCCACTTCGTCGTACGGAATGTACTTCGCCATCCCGCGATCGGCGCACACCTTCGTCAAGGCGGCGGTCAACGTGGTTTTCCCGTGGTCCACGTGCCCGATCGTCCCAATGTTCACGTGCGGCTTGTTCCGCTCAAATTTCGCCTTCGCCATAAATCATTCCTCCCTAAAAAAACTTGATGAGTGAATAGTGATCAACGCCGGATCAGAAACCTCGGCCTTCATCACTCCCCACCCTACGCTCATCACGGTTTCGCATGGAGCCCACGACGCGAATCGAACGCGTGACCTCGTCCTTACCAAGGACGTGCTCTGCCAACTGAGCTACGTGGGCGTTGCGGTCCATCATCTACATTCCACCTCTGACACACATCTCGACTCGATGGAGCGGGCGATGGGATTTGAACCCACGACAGCCAGCTTGGAAGGCTGGAACTCTACCACTGAGCTACGCCCGCCCGAATTCTTCGTCAGTCCTGTCGCGATCACAACCCGCTACTACCTGCTATACTTTTCGTCACGCACATCAACCCAGCAGACTCACGCTGGTGGGCAGGCAAGGATTCGAACCTTGGAAGACATAAGCCAGCAGATTTACAGTCTGCCCCCTTTGGCCACTTGGGTACCTGCCCGTTCCAACTCGCCTGCGTATGCACCCTACAAAATCAAATCAAATTGAGCGAATTATCTCGCCACATTGATACTGAAAAACTAGAGTAAGCCTGTCCGCACACAGCTCTCTCCCCTCATCGAGGAGGAGAAACAGCTGATCTGGCGAACAAGGCTATTTCAAGAAACGCTGGATTCTATTGACGAAGTTGCGCCATGTCAAGAGGAGAAATGGCCCCTCTGCCATTTTTTTCGCCCTACGAGGTCGCGACCGGACAACGCCGGCCAGGCGAAATATTTCTGATCTGACCAACAGCCCTCTCGGCCGCCCCGATGAATTTTTCTGGCAAACCAAGCACTTGCTTCATCAGACGCCGACTTTCCTCCAGCGAAACCTGTGACACTGGGGCAAGAAATCGCTTCTGTGTCACCCGTCGCTCCTCGGGATCTTGAGGCACGTAATAGCCTCGGAGCTCACCTGCCTCAATGGCCCGACGAAACCGAGCGACCCACTCTCCCGAGAGCTGCGGGGACCCGCTCATAGAACGTCCCCCTTTCTTTTCAATCTCCACCTGATTCCAAATAGCCCACCCGACAAATACCGCCCAGGTTTCATTGAGGGCTTCCCAGGCTTCAGAGTCAGACAGGTAGCGCACCTCCGTCTCCTGGATCCGTTGAACCACCGGCGTGATCGACACCTCCCGGTACCGGCACACTTGCATGTCACGCGCAAATGCGATGAGCTCCTGCTCCGGACCCGGCAACGCCCCACCGGCCTCCCTCGACTCAAGATAGTCGATATAGGCATGGAACAACTCGTGATACAGCACTTCCAGCTCTTTGGACGTCATCGTCGTGAGCGACCGCACATCACGCCCTGCCGCGTGGAACGAAAGCGTCCGGTTCAACACCATCCTATGCTCACCCGGATGATACTCGGCCGCGTACGTGCGCAGATCGTCGAATTCAAATTGCACAAAGTCGGGGGGCATCGCCTTCAGAAAACCAGTGGGCAATCGAAGCGTGGTCGCCCCGCCGATAAGCTGCTCCCACATCCTGGCAGCTCCCGAGGCCTTCCGCTCCTCGGCCGACGACGAAATCACCCCCGCGGCGCAGAGCAGAGCCAGGCCGATGAGAACCGTGAAGAATCGTTGAATCAGGGCGCCGCGCATGCGACCTCAGAAAAGATAGAGGGCGGGATTGTCATACCAGTACACTAATAGTCCTGATCGCGATAGCTACCCCAGTTGCCTCGTCCGCCCTCTTCGACCAACGCCACCTGGTCGAACAGATCGGAAGAAACATGGTCCAGAAACCTGGAAGGCTTCGACAACAGCATCCCGCTACTCTTGTCATAGACATTAATAGGATAGGTCAGAAAGAGATGGCGCTTGGCTCGGGTGACGGAAACATAGAACAGCCGCCGCTCCTCCTCCAGATCTTCATCGTCGACAAACGAATAGACCGACGGAAACCGGCCGTCCACGATCCAAATCACGAACACTGCCTGCCACTCCAACCCCTTGGCCGAATGGATGGTGGACAGCACCATCCGCTCATCATCCCGATCGGGCGCATCCACCCCCGACGCGCTTCCGTCCGGCGGCTCCAGAGCCAGATCGGCCAGAAACTCATTCACACTGGGATAGCCTTCGGCAATCGTATGGAGATGGTCGAGATCCCGCGTGCGCTTGGGATAGTCGTCGTATTGCTCTTTAAGGATCGGAAGATAGTACTCGTAGATGTGGTTCACCTGTTCAGACGGCGAGCGATCGTCCGTGCCCGAAAGACTCTCCAGCGTATTCGCCAGATTCTTGAGTCCCTGGCCGGAACGTCCACTCACCCCGCGCAACACCTCGAACGGTTGCCCGCCCTTCACAATCGCCGCCAACAGATCGTGCGCCTTCTTCGGCCCGACCCCTTCCACCAACATCAACACCCGATTCCAGCTGACCGTATCCAGCGGATTTGCGATCACCCGCACATGTGCAAGCAAATCTTTCACATGCGCCGTCTCGATAAACTTCACCCCGCCGCGCTTGATGAAGGGCAACCCCTTGCGCGACAGCTCGATTTCCAGATCGAAGGAATGAAAGCTGGACCGGAACAGCACCGCCACTTCGCTCAGCGGCACGCCTTCTTCGCGCAACTCCAGAATCTTCTGCGCGATAAAACGGGACTGCGTATTCTCGCCCACCGCTTCCACCAGCGACGGCAACGGCCCGTCGATCTTCCGCGTAAAGAGCCGCTTCGTATACTTCTCCGCCGCCTCGTCGATGATGCAGTTCGCCAGATTCAAAATCGGCTGCGTGCTGCGATAGTTTTCTTCCAGCTTATAGATCCGCGTACCAGGAAAGAGTTGCGGAAACTCCATGATGTTCTTGAACGTCGCCCCGCGGAACGCATAGATCGATTGCGAATCGTCCCCCACCACCATCACATTATTATGGGTGGCCGCCAGCTTCCGGACCACTTCAGCCTGCAACCGGTTCGTATCCTGATACTCATCCACAAGAATGTACCGAAACTGCCGCGAGATCGTCATCCGCGCCGTCTCGTCCAAGAGTAACAGCTGCCGCAGCATTACCAGTAGATCGTCATAGTCGAGCAACTGCTTCTGCCGCTTGGCCGACTGATAGGCCGTTTTCAACCGGCTCAAGTCCTCAATGTGATCGGCAAAATGCCCGAACTCGTCGAGGATGATCTCTTCCAGCGAGCGGAGCGTGTTCTCGCTCTTGCTGATCATCTCCATGATCGTCCCCTTGCGGGGGAAGCGCTTGTCCTTTTCATTCAGCCCGAGCTGCGACCGGACCAGCGCGATCAAGTCTTCGGCATCGCCGCGATCTAAGATCGTAAAGCCCGGCTCCACCCCGATCGACCGGCCGTAACGGCGCAGCAAGAGATTCGCCACCGAATGGAATGTGCCACCGCACACGCGCTCGCTGCGCGCACCGATGAGTTCACCGGCCCGCTGCAACATTTCTTGCGCCGACTTGCGTGTGAATGTGAGGAGGAGAATGTTCGAGGGATCGACACCAGAATCAATCAGATAAGCCACGCGATAGACCAGCGTGCGCGTCTTGCCGCTGCCCGCACCGGCGATCACCAGCGACGGACCTTCACCCGCCGTCACCGCCGCCAACTGCTGCGAGTTCAACGCCGCGGCATAATCAATCGACAACTTGCGCGGAGTAGCGTCATCGTCAGAGCGTTTGAGGACGTAGGTTTTGACTTCTCGTTCCATGAGTTACCAGGGGAAGGCAGAACGACATGATACCAATCAGCGGGCTGGGCTGTATAACACACCGCCGGAGCCCTTCTCAACGAAGAGAGAGACACACACAAGAGATCGGAAGAAAACTTCAGACCACCGCCACCGGTCAGGGGCGTATGCGAATGCGGCCACGTGTCACCACAATTATCGCCCTGGACGCTAGATCGGCAGGATAGTCCCGCAACACTTCTTGGATAGCCTCCACCTGCTCCCCGACCGGCATATCAAGAAAACGGATAATGCCCGAATGCGGTTGCCGCTGCACCACGATCATCTCTCCAAAATCTTTGTCTTCCGTGACGACAATGCGATCTTCCTGGCGGGCCAGTGCGAGTACTGCCTCATCCGAAGCGCATGGATCATCCGCCCCCACAAGCCGAACGTCGTGACCCAAACCAATTAAGAATTCGCGAAGCGAGCGAGAAGAACAACAGACATCGAGAAGGAATTTCATGCGGACTTGGTAAGCGGCATCCGATCATACACATGTTCACCGCTCAGGGAGCGATGAGCAAACAAGAGGCAGGCTTGAATATCGGCTGGTTCTAAGAAGGGATATTCGCGCAGGATGTTCTCTGCCGTCTCTCCGGCAGCCAACATGCCCAGCACATGCTCAACCGCCATCCGTAGGCCACGGATGATGGGCTTCCCCCCAAAGATCTGGGGATTCACCACGATGCGCTCTAGTAGTTGTTGTTCGTTCATTTCTACCTTCGCCGCGTCGGCGATCACATACACACAAGCCTACACCGCCATGTATCAAATCACAAGCCAACCAGACCTCCCACACTGACATAGCACAGGCTGAAGCCGAGGACCTCTCAGATTTTCGCATTGGGGGCGAGGGGAAGATCTACACTGGCGCCAGGTCAAGCAACGACCCCATAGACTTACGCGACATCGGCGACCAACACAAGAAACCCATTCGGTTGACCTCAATTCAGCTTAGGAGCCCGCAGCCTCACCAACACTCCGGCAAGAACTCTTTGAAACCACCCCTTCCATCCCCAAACATCCCTCCGCTATAATCGCGCTCTCTGAACAGGAGCACTTATGGGAACCGCCAACAAAGAATACCAAGCGCAACTTCGCCAACTCGCCGAACTCATGCTCGCCGTCTCGGGCGAGTCCGTCACGATGATGAAGCGCAACGCCCCGGAGCAGGCGCTGAAACTGAAACGGCAGGATGAGTGGGGCATCTATCTCGAATTCCTGAAAGTCATGTTCAACCTGACCGACCGGCTGACAGCGCTGCACATCCCGATCAAAGATCAGTTGGAATTCATGAATGGATTGGAAGATGCGGTGACAACGCAACTGAAAGCCGTGTTGGAGCCGGCGTTCGGCAACAATGCGGATCAGATGGAAATCGTCCTGACGGTCGGCAACGCCGTGGCGGAAAGCCGCGACCTCTACGAGAAGTACAAATTCCTTATCACCGAAGATTCGAAGACGAAGAACGAGCTGTTTCAAACTTTCGCCGAGCGCGTTGCCCAAACACTGGGAGCCCCGCAGAACGGCCAGGTCATTGCCGCAGCAACACTCTGCGCCAGTGCCATCATTCCCGCAGTCAGCGCCGTGCTGCAGGGACAAGCGCCTCCTACCGCCGCGCCTTCGTCGCCGAGTCAGAAGCCTGCAACCGCCACGGGCAATGGGGAGCCTGCCAAGAAAGGTCCTACCGGGCAGGACATCAAGCTCGTGAGCCTCATGTCGAACGTGAGCGGCGAAGAAGTGGAAACCCGCTGGGGCCTCCATCCGCGCTTTCGCGGGGATCTCACGCCTGCTGAGCTGCAACAACTCACCAAGCTTCTGAACCGAGTTGCAAAAATCCTTGGCGAACGCTACGCCGCCGTGGCATTCTCCGAGGA
>CAZXNN010000177.1:0-6792 GCA_964641915.1 uncultured Nitrospira sp.
GGAGTGCGATAAGGATACCGGCGTGAAGGAGCAGGCGATCAAGGCGCTGGGATTGATCGGCGATGCCCGTCCGACGCAGCTCTATCTGGAAGCGATTCCGATTCGGCCGCTCCGGGTCTATGCGATGGAGGCACTGGCCAAGATCAAGGATGTGGAAGTGTTGCGCCCTCATAAAGAACTCTTTGATCGTCTGCGGACGGATCGAGACGGGTTGGTGGCTTATAATGCGGGGTTGATCGCTGATAAACTTGAAGCCTTAGGCGGAACCGATACCACAGGTCAGGAAGGGAATCACGAGGATGAGTAACGAGACAGAATCTGATCGGATTGATCTCCTCATTTCGGCATTGCGCGACGAAAATGAAGCGTTGCGCGATCACGCGATCGCGAGCCTCGGCCAAATGGGGTCCGACGCGGTGCCGCGCCTGATCGGGCTGATGGCCGATGAAGATGTGGTCATTCGAGAGGCCGCGACGACGGCGGTCGTGCGGATCGGGCCTTCCGTGGTGGAGGCGCTTTTGGATGCGTTGCAGGACGATGAGTGGGCGATTCGCGAACAGGCGGCATCCGGACTCGGCAAGCTCAAAGACCCCCGCGCGGTCGAGCCGTTAGTGAAGGCGCTCAAAGATAAGGATGGCGCGGTGCGGACGGCGGCAGTCTGGGCGTTGGAGCGGATCGGCGATGCGCGTGCCGTCCCTGGATTGGTGGATGTACTGGGCGACAACACCCTTCGAGAGGATGTCGCCCGTGTGTTGAAGAAAATTGGCGATGCGCGCGCGGTGGATGCGTTGATCGACGGACTCTTGGGTAATAATTGGATGGTGCGGCGCCATGCCGCAGAGGCATTAGGGAAGATTGGGGATCATCGCGGGGTCGGCCCGTTGATTGAATCATTGCAGGATGAAGATTGGCTGGTCAGGCGGAACGCGGCGGAATCACTGGCAAGGCTGGGGGCGAAGGAGGCGATTCAGCCGCTCTTGCCTCTGCTGGAAGATGAAAATACGATGGTACAAGAAACCGTCGAAGGCGTACTCGCGAGCTTGGGTTGGACCGCGAAACAGTAATCGCTCCTCTTACCTTATAGACAAGAAGGATACACGTTATGGCTGATGAAGCACCGGTGAAATTGATTCAGATCGGTCCGAAGGGCGGGGAAAAGAAAGACGGGTTCAATCTCGTGACTGAGCGGGTGGTAGCCATCAACCCCGAGGCCAAGCAACTCGAAGTCGAGTTGCTTGCTTACGACGGCAAGACGGTGGTTCTCGAGGTCGCCGAAGAGGCGCTTGAAGACCTCAAAAAGCTCAAAGTCGGCGACGGGGCGACCATTCGGGTTGTTGAAGAGAATGGGAAGCGGGTCGCGAAGAGTTTCCGGATTCGTTCGAAAGATCCGAACGCGGCCAAAGCCGATGCCATGTTGCTGGATCTTAAAGATCCGCACTGGCTCAATAGGAAGTATGCGGCGGAAGTTCTGGGCGAGCTCAAGGATGGCCGCGCGGTAACGCCGCTGGTGGAGGCCTTGGTGGATGAGGTCGGCGACGTGCGGCAGCGCGCCTATGATTCGCTGATCAAGCTCGGCGGGATTTCTGTTTCCTCATTGGTCCCGTTGCTGGTGTCTGAAGAAGACGAAATCCGGCAATCGGCGACGGAGATTATCCGGAAGATCGGCAAGCCTGCCGTGGAACCGCTGGCGACGGCGTTGACGGATGCCGATGACCGGTTGAAGACCCGGATCATGAAAGTGCTGGATCGGATGGGCTATAAGCCGAAGGCTAAGCAGGAGACCGGTGCTGAATTGCCCCGCCTGACCTAAGCCGCCACCGGCCGCGGCCTAGGCAGGCCGCGGTTCTCTGGTGGGTCGACCGACTGATACGTGGCGGAACCCGTGTCCCGTCACCCGGTCGGAGTCAAAGACATTGCGCAGATCAAGCAGCAGCCGCTGACGCATGGATTGCTTGAGCCGGTCGAAATCGAGATTCCGGAACTGGTTCCACTCGGTCATGATGATGAGCCCGTCGGCGTTTTCAGCCACATCATAGGCTTCTTTGCATGGAATCATTCCCGGGATGAGCTTCGTAGCTTCTTCCATCGACACCGGGTCGTAGGCTCGCACGGTGGCGCCTTCCTTCATGAGCTCTTTTAAAATGGTCAGGGATGGAGCCTCGCGCATATCGTTCGTGTTCGGCTTGAACGAGAGTCCGAGCACGCCAAGAGTTTTCCCCGCGAGCCCGCCGCACGCTTCGCGGATTTTCGCAACCATTCTGAGGTGTTGTTCGTAGTTCACTTTGGCTGCTGCACCCGCAATTTGAAAGGGATAGCCCACGCGTTCACCTGTCTGGACCAGCGCCGCGAGGTCCTTGGGGAAGCAGGACCCACCGAACCCCGGCCCCGCGTGGAGAAACTTGCCGCCGATTCGATGATCCAGCCCCATGCCCTTGGAAACCAATTGCACATCCGCGCCGACGCGCTCGCAGACCGTGGCCATCTCGTTGATAAACGAAATCTTGACGGCGAGAAAAGCGTTTGACGCGTACTTGATCATTTCCGCTGTGGGGACGTCGGTGACGACAAAGGGCGTTTCAAGCAGGTAGAGCGGTCGATAGAGGTCTTTCATGATGGCCGCAGCTTGATCGCTATCGGCGCCAAGCACCACACGGTTCGGGCGCATGAAGTCTTCAATCGCGGATCCTTCACGCAAGAATTCAGGGTTGGAGACAATGTCAAAATTAATCGGTTTCGTCTGGTGTTTTCGGATGACCTCCCGAAGTCTCTCGCCGGTTCCGACGGGGACAGTCGACTTGGTGACGATCACTTTATAGCCGGTCATGTGCTTGGCGATGCCACGGCCGACTTCTTCCACAAACGAGAGGTCCGCAGATCCATCGCTCTTTGGGGGAGTGCCCACAGCAATGAAAATGACGAGAGCTTTATCAACGGCTTTGACGACATCTGTCGTGAAGCTCAGCCGGCCTTCTTTGATTCCTTTGGCGACCAATTCGGTGATGCCCGGTTCGAAAAACGGCACCTCTCCCTTTTCCAGCCTCTCGACCCGACGGGCGTCGTTATCCATGCAAGTGACGTTGACGCCGAACTCCGCAAAGCAGGCCCCTGTGACGAGGCCGACGTAACCGGTTCCAATGACGCTGATATGCATGGGATTGTTTCTCCTTGGTAGCTAGGGTATTGGTGGAGCGAAGTATAGCAACGGATCAAACAGTGGGCAATGAAATGGCTAAAATCGGCTACTTAGTGTTCAGGGTAGAATCCACGGCGTTGACTCTTCGAAAATTGGTTGAGTAGAATCCGACTCTTCTACAAGAGGGAGTACTGTTGCCGTGAACTCCGTAGGGATGCAGCGTCCGCTTGCAGTCATGATGCGGTCTGCAGCGCAGACGATTTCCCCGAATGCGACAGCTTGCGATGCCGCTCGGCAAATGCGTGCGGCAAAAGTCGGAGCGCTCTTGGTTCGTGAGGGCGCGTGCTACCTCGGGATTATCAGTGAAGCCGATCTGGTTCGAAAGGTATTGGCGGAATCCCTGGTTCCTGCTCATACGCTTGTGCGGTCAGTCATGAGCGCCCCGCTGATCACGATTGACGTGACGGCCTCGGCGCATGATGCCAGCGACGTCATGGCGCAGGCTGGTATTCGCCACCTGGCGGTGGTTGAAGGTGGAGAAGTGGCTGGAATACTTTCCGTCAGAGACCTGCTGCGTTATTTCAAGAATTGGGGACCTCAATGATCCGTGTGGCCTCTTGTCTTCTTGGTCCTGGTCAATACCCGTCTGCGCTGCCTCTCCCATGACCGTTGAAGGGACCCCTCCAATCTCGCGTGCGTTCCTGCTTTCCACTGCGCTGATCACCGGGGCGGTCGTGATGGCGCTCGAAATTCTCGGCAGCAGGCTGCTAGCCCCTGTGTTCGGAAACTCTTTGTTTGTGTGGGGGGCGCTGATCGGAGTCATCCTTGCCGCGATGAGCAGCGGCTATGCCTTCGGCGGATGGGCGTCAGATCGGTATGCAGGGGGGAGCGTGCTCGCGGGGCTGCTGCTCTTTTCAGGCTCCTGGACATTTCTCGTTGCCTGGGCCAGCCAACCGGTCTTGTTTCAAGTGGACGCCTGGATACAGGATCCACGGTGGGGCCCTTGTCTCGCCGCCACGATTCTTCTCGCACCTCCTGCTTTTGGGCTGAGCGGGGTCTTGCCCGCGATGTTGCGGTTGGCCGTCTCTGATATGGGGCACTTGGGGCGCCACACGGGCCGCATGATCGCCTTGTCAACCGTAGGAAGTCTCATCGGGACCTGGGGGACTGCGTTCTTTCTCCTTTCGTGGATTGGGAGCCAGGCGCTGGTGGCTTGGCTGGGAACGATCCAAGTGGTGTTGGGGTTGCTGTGGCTTTGGCGCGGGGTGAAGGTTGGACTAGTCGGGAAATTGTTTGGGGTGGCGTGCGGTGGACTGTTTGTCGCATTGGCGCTTCACCCTATTCAGAAATTGAATCCGCCGGTTCATCAGGAAGATAGCCCCTATCAGCAAGTGCGGGTGCGGGATGACCAGCTGTTCCGGTATCTCGTGCTCGATCGTACCTTTCATGCAGTGATGTGGAAGGCCGATCCACTTCCGCTGTTTCTTCCGTACAGCCAGCTCATGGTCGCGTCGTTAGCGTTGGTCGATCAGCCTCAACGCGGTCTGATTTTGGGACATGGCGGCGGTTCGCTGGCCAAGTGGCTGGCGCACTACTGGCCCGATCTCGAAATGGACATCATCGAGTTTGATCCGGTGGTAGTACGGATGGCAGAGGACTATTTTGAATATCATCCTCCTGCGAATCACCACGTGCGAGTGAAGGACGGGCGGGCGTTCCTGAACACCACCGACCACCGTTATGATGTGATCTGGATCGATGCGTTTGCCCGCCATATGATTCCGTTTCATCTGACGACAAAAGAATTCTATGCGGCGGTGCGAATGCATCTGAAGCCGGATGGAGTAGTGGCGTTGAATTTGGCGTCATCCGGAGAAGAGCTCGATAATGCACGGGCGGCGGCTGTCGTACAGACCATGCGTGGTGAGTTCCCCGTAATTGAAACATTTGCAGTCAAAGGGCCGTGGAAGAGCGGCCAGACCAAAGCGGAGAATTTGATTTTTTTTGCAGGAGGCCCAGTCACGGAACACGGACATGAATCTTTCATCGCAAAAGTAACCGCGATGGCGATGAATCGACAATTGCCAAGCGAGGCCATTGGGCTGCTCGGCTCTCATCGGACTGATCCGTGGCCAGCGGGATTTGAACTGACTGACGATTTTGCTCCCTATGATGTCCTGATAGGGCGAGATGCCGCGGATATACGGTAAACTGCATAAAGTCATGCAAGGCATTGAATTTATTGCAGTAACTTTTAGTTTTCGAGCAGGTGATGAGTCGGCCCATCACGGTTCTGAACCTGGAGAAGCTGCTTGCTTCCATTTTGAGCCCTATGCTATAAGTTGCGCCTCGTGATGTAGCAATTGTTAGCACAGGGTGTATGTGTGAGTGTCGGGCGGCATCGGATCGGTCAAGGCTATCAGAGCTTGGCGGAAGTTATTTACCAACCTAATCACATCTCTTCTTCTTTCTTAAGGAGGTAGGTCATGGGCAAGACGATGTTATCGGTCCTCTTTGGCCTCGGGTTGAGCGTCGCTGGAGCCTCGGCTGCATTTGCACTCCAAGCCGGGGGCGTGGAGATCGGCGATCTTGAAACCGGATCAGTCGTAGGCCAGCCATTCAAGGAACTCGAAGTGGATGCGTCCTTCTATGCCATCGAAATTGGCAATATGAAGACCTGGTATCCGCCGACAACGGTGATTGACTTTAAAAATCGCGCTGGGGCTCCGGTGCTTTTGAAAGTAACGAACAATTCCACGGCGGAACATGGGTTCCAACTCTCCGCTGCGGTGAATCAATCGGCCCCAACGGTGTTGAACACCAAGTTGGTGCTTAAGCCGGGCGAGACTAAGTATATCGGTGTGCCGACCAGTGACTTGTTCTATGCCGCTGGCAACGTGTTGGAATACCGCTGCCATCTGCATCCGGCGCACGTCGGTGGTAAGTTGGTCATGTTGAAATAGTTCGGTCGTCTCTTATTGGGCGCAGGTTGAGGTAGCAAAGGCCTCGGAGAAGCAATTCTCCGAGGCCTTTGTGTTTCATCTCAAGCCTGCTCGTTGAGAGTGATTTGCTAGGTCTCTTCCCGTTGACAGTCTGCCCCACTCTCTACAGGAATCCGCTGTATGGCAGTCAGCTTTCCTGCGACGATCAAGAGCAGGTATCGGTTTTCCAGCGCGGCCGGCAGTTGCTTCTCAACCACATAGGTATAGACATCGACGACCATCTCGTCCCCGTCCCATTGGGTGTCATTCACCACCCACATATGACTGGTGGCATCAGGAAAGTGGCGAGTAACGAAGCCCTCAATGATCGTTCCGAGCTCGCTCGTGCTGGCGTGGGCCCAGCCGGGGGCTGTGAAGCCGAGGAGTAGGACTGTACTGAGGAGCCAGAGGCGTGGACGCATGACTGCACCTCCAGGGTAAGAGGGAGAGACTTAATCGAAGCGTGGCAGTCAGTGAAGGGGAGACTGCGACAGTAAAATCCTACAGCCGATTCAATCTTTAATCCAGTGGAATGGTATGGTCGGTTAGGCTTGAGAAAAGCAGAAGGCCTTGCGTCTCGAAGAGACGCAAGGCCTTCTGATACATCACGAAGCGTTGAGGTCTGTGCTAGTTTCGGACACCACTCCAGATCTTGGTCTCGTCGATGGCATTGTCAGG
>CAZXNN010000178.1:0-6784 GCA_964641915.1 uncultured Nitrospira sp.
GGCGGTTGCGATTTCGTCCACACTACTGGTTATCGAATGAGTGGTTCACCCCGGATGGTATTCCGGGCATTGCCATTCCGTTCTATCTGGCGCATCCGCGTCTGGCAAAGCTGGAGTTGGCACAGATGCTTGAAGTGGAAGGGGGGGCGCCAGACTGGTGTCTGCGGATTCTCCGGCATGAAGCCGGACACGCGATTGAAAATGCCTATCGCATCCGTCGTCGTCGCACCCGGCAAGCCATCTTCGGCAAATCGTCCCAGGCCTATCCCAAGTACTACAGTCCCAGGCCCTACAGCCGGAGTTTTGTCCGGCATCTCGATGTCTGGTACGCCCAGAGTCATCCGGACGAAGACTTCGCCGAGACGTTCGCCGTATGGTTGACGCCGGATTCTACCTGGCATGACCGGTATCGCGGGTGGCCTGTGCTGAAGAAGCTGAAATATGTCGATGCGTTGATGCAAGAGTTAGCCGAGGTCGAGCCGACGGTCGTGACCACTGAGGAGATTGATCCGCTTTCGAGCCTCAAGAAGACGCTCCGTGAACATTACGAGCAAAAGCGGGCCCACTATGGTGTGGAACATTCCCTCCTCTACGATCCCGACCTCAAGCGGCTGTTTTCGGAAGGGACGGCACAACCGGGTAAGCCCAGCGCCGGGACTTTTCTCAACCGATTTCGACGGGAGGTGCGCCGCAAGGTGGCAAGTTGGACCGGTGAGTATCAGTACACGATCGACCAAGTGTTGGAGGACATGATCCAACGGTGCCGTCAATTGGATTTGCGCCTGTCGGTGGCGGAGGAGCAGGCCAAGCTGGACTTCACCATCCTGCTGACGGTGCACACCATGAATTATCTTCGCAGCGGCCGGCATCGGGTGGCGTTATGAGGAAGCTCAGGATTCTCGTCCTCATGCATGAAGATCTCGTTCCTCCCGATCAGCTCAACGGTCATGACCTGAGCAAGGTCGGATGGAAGACAGAATATGATGTTGTGTCGACACTCAGAAAGTTGGGCCATGATGTCCATCCGCTCGGCGTCAGGAGCGACTTGGGAGTCATCCGGACGGCAATTGAAGAATGGCATCCGCACATTGCATTCAATTTGCTCGAGGAATTCGACGGAGTCTCAGTGTATGACCAGAACGTCGTGTCCTATCTCGAACTGCTGCACGTGCCCTATACCGGCTGCAATCCCCGAGGGCTTATGCTGGCGCGCGACAAAGCGCTGACGAAAAAGGTGCTGTCCTATCACCGTATTCCCTATCCCGACTTCATAGTCGTGCCGCAAGGCCGGAGCAGCAAGCGCCCCAAAGAATTGGCGTTTCCCCTTATCGTTAAATCCGTCAGTGAAGAGGCGTCATTGGGGATCTCGCAGGCATCGATTGTGGAAGACGATGAAAAGCTCAAGGAGCGGATCGCCTTCATCCATCAGAGCGTAGGGACCGGTGCGCTAGTCGAACGTTATATTGAGGGACGTGAATTCTATGTCGGGATTTTGGGCAACGGTCATCTTCAGGTGTTGCCTGTGTGGGAATTGATGATGGATAGGCTCCCGGATGATGCCAGGCGTATTGCCACTCAGCGGGTCAAGTGGAGCCGGAAGTATCAGGACAAGTATGGCATCACGTCGCAAGAGGCGAAAAATTTACCGGATGGGAAAGCAGAGGAAATTCAGCACCTCGCCAAGCGGGTCTATCGAGCTCTGGGACTCAGTGGGTACGCGCGAATCGATGTCCGCATGGATGCGGAAGGAAAGGTGTATGTGCTTGAGGCCAATCCCAATCCGCAAATTGCGCATGAGGAAGATTTCGCCGATTCTGCCGAGAAGGCTGACTATAGCTACAAAGACCTGCTCCAGGAATTGCTGAATGTCGGCCTGCGCTGGCAGCCGGCCAAAGCCGCTTAGTCCCTCGCAAGTAATTATCCATAGATCTTGAGAGAGAAATCAGCCGGTGCTCGGTCGGTTGAATCGTTGAGCGGCGATCGCCGTTTGGCGATGCCGCTTGGAGGCAAAGAAGGAGGCCGTGAGCCTATGGACCCCAACGGAAGCCGAACATCAGACTGATACTGGTTCGGTCTTTCTCCGGCAGGGATGGCTGGAGATTGATGTCATGTAGATTCACCATCAGCGTTGAGGACAGCGCGATGTTGTGAATGACCTGATACTCCAAAGAGAGGCCGATGGGAATGTACCAGCTGGTGTCGTTTCGATTGACCTGCGAAGGGCCCGTGCCGCGGTCCAGGTCGGCATGGATGAGACCGATGCCGGTGAAAGGCACGAGGTTGAACCCGTTATTTAGCCTGAGGTGGTATTTCCCGACTCCCGCAAAGGCAATCTGGAAGAGATTTCCCGTCGGGCTGATCTGCATCATCGGCCCGAAAGAAAAGTTCCGGTCAGCATAGTAGTCGATATTGAATCCGAGGGCGAAGACGGTTCCATCGACGGTGCCGGTCGCCAGCCCGATGTCTGACCCAAACCCCCACCGGTTCTCATCTGCACGGACTTGCGTTGGGGAGACTAATACCCAGAGCAGGATGGTCAGGGTGAATGTTTTGAGCAGGCTGTGCGACCCAGAGCGGGAGAGAGTTCGTGCACGCATCGGCGGACAATACCATAGCATTTAGACTCGAACAAGGCGCTTGAGAGTCGAGTTGAAGGTGCTGTACCCTCGCATTTTTCTCATTGACCTGTTTGGGGAGATCCGTTGCCATGACTCCGAAAGACGCTGCTTCCGGCCTGTTTGCCGCTCTTCCGAAACCCGTCTCGGTCGATCAGATCCAGGAATACGGGATTGAGGTTACCGAGTCTCAGGCCCGCCATATCGCGCGGGAAATCCTGTCGCTGAATCTCTATTGGATTCTTGCGGCGGTCGATGCCCACATTCTGCAGAAGTACCGGGCGCTGATCGGCGGGCTCTTGCTCGAATCGGTCGCCGCGCATTGGTCGTCGGATACATTCGGCCTGGATCAGTGGGACGGGTATCGGCAGGAACTGGATGAGCGGCGGGAGTACTATGCGCGGCTCATGGACGACCGGTTGAATCCCATGGGGCTCAGCGCGGAAGCCGCTACGTTACTGGAAGACCAGGGCGTGGTGTCGTCCGACGATCGGCAGAAGTTGCTGGTGCTCTTGATCGACTATGCACCGGTCGATCAGTATGCGGAACTCCTCGACGACGTCAGGTAGGTTCCCGCCTCAAGCGCTTTCCCCCTACAAGTATCGGTGAGACAACACCTTCCCGTTCTTGTCGAGTTCGTAGAGGAGCGGCGCGCCGGTGGGAATGTTGAGTTCCAACACCTGTTCCCTTGTGAGCTGCTCCAATTCCATAACCAGTGCGCGCAGGCTGTTGCCGTGGGCGGCGATCAGAATCGTTTCATCCTTCAGGACGTATGGCTTGATCTTGCTTTCATAGTAGGGAAGCACCCGCTCGGCCGTATCCTTCAAACTTTCTCCTCCTGGCGGGCGCACATCAAAGCTTCGACGCCAGATCTTGACCTGGTCGTCGCCATACTTCTTAGCCGTCTCGGCCTTGTTCAATCCCTGTAACTCTCCATACATCCGCTCGTTCAACGCCTTATCTTTCTCGATTGGAATATTCGTTTGTCCGATGCCTTCAAGCGCTAGGCGCAATGTCTCATTCGCCCGGGCCAGCACCGAGGTAAACGCCCGGTTGAAAGAGAAACTTCGCAGCTTGTCGCCGGCATTTTTGGCTTCCTGGATGCCGCGCGGAGACAGCGGGACATCGACCCAACCGGTGAACCGATTTTCCAGATTCCATTGCGATTCACCGTGACGCAGCAGGACCAAGCGAGCCATAGTCATCTCCTTTTCTCATGACACCAGGTGCATGTCAGCAAGAATACTGGATCGGCTGATCAAGTCAAGCCGTTGCTTTCATCCGGAACCGGCAGTACCATGCCGTCCTATTCACTCCACGCAGGAACAGACGATCCATGACGGTCCCGCCGGCAGCTGATACGAATTGGTCCGCGCTTGAAGCCTGGTGGTGTGGAATGGGCGCGCGACTGGCAGTTCTCGACCGGGCGCAAGCCTTCTTCGCCGCCGTTCAGGCGGGCAATCATTTCGATCGCATTGCCCAGGTCGGCGCACAGGCCGACTATGTTCTGTTCGTACTCATGCGCTACTGGGTGCCGACAGTACTGCCCCCGCCGGGCCGTGAACGGTTGACCAAGAACGATCCGGACTACTGGCTCGAATCGGAACATATTCTCAAGGCGGCGGCTGTTCGCTTGCGGGAATTGAAGCCGCTCATTGAGTTGCTCACTGCTCCTGGTCCCTTGTCCGAATCCTCTCAGGGGAAAGGCCTTAGTGCGTCGCCGGTTACGGAGCTCGAACTGGCGAACATCGTCGAAGGGATTGCTGAAGCCGCAGGGACTTATGGAGGCCCTGACTACACCTCGATTGTCAAAGCATTCGATCCCGTTCCGCTCCGCCAGACCCAGCCGTTCAAGCACAACAAGAAACATAGTGCCGAACTCTGGGTTGTTTTTCTTCTGCGTGAACATTTCCGCAGTCTCGGGCTGGGGAAGGACCGCTACTGGCCGCTGGTCGCTCCGCTCTGCGCGGCTGCTGGCATTCTGAGTCCCAATAGCCAGCCCTATCCGCCGGACGAACTCAAGTCCTGGTGGCAGAAAAACTGGCCGCGCACCTACACGCAGCTCGAACAGCGACAGGAAGCGACCGATGCGGGTGGGGCTGCCTACGAACAGGACTTTCAATGGTTTCAGGCGTGGATGGGTTGGCAGCAGGGAAGAGGCTGACGGAATATCTCAGGCCGGTGGTCGCTGGAACTAGGTCGAAACTGTCGAAACAGGCTTCGCAGGGCGTGTCGGGATCTTATCTCCGTCCAGCTGTCCTTCCTCGATCATCTTGGCCACGCCGGCCAGCGCAATCACATAGAGGACGATTCCCACATAGATGACATAGGGTTGGACTCCGCCGGCTTCCTTCAGTGCGGCCTCCTGCGCCGCCGGGTTAAGCTTTCCTGCTTTCTTGATCTCCGCGATCTCTTCCTTGCAGTGCCAGTAGTACAGGTAATTGGCCGTGGCACCGGCCATGACGCTCCACACGAGGCCGACGGTCATGTCACCGGTGACATAGGTCGAGGCCATGGGGCCGATGGCGTACACAAAGGCGTGCAGATACATCTTCCTGTAGAGAAACCAGAGAAACGAGATGTAGAGGAAGGCGGGCCAGTTCCAACTGAGGGCGAATTTAGGTTGCCCGTCGGAGGAAAACTTTTTGAACTGTTCGAGGTAATAATCGGCCTTCGGGCCGACGAACTGCCGCCAGAGATCCTGGTCGGATGCCAGGGGAGCATAGGGAGCTGCTTCGGGTGGCGCATCAGCCGTCGTGCTTCCTGCCGAGTCGGCAGGGGATGTCAGAGCGAGCGCACGACCGCATTGAGCACAGAAGTTGGCGTCTTCAGAATTCTGTTGCCGACAGTGCTGACAGGATTTCATGGACATGCAGCTTAACACACTCGGACATCCCGGCTGAGGTCTTATTGCGAGGAGCCGGATGGGTCACAGTTTGACACAGGGAGAGGGAGCGAGCCCTGGTATATCTGTGTCAGATCATCGTGAAAACCGGACTGCAATCCTCCTGGCCGGCCTCAGCTGTTATTGATTTCGACTCAACCCTATGCTAGCTTTCCCCTTCTTTCTTGAGGGGATACGTCTGCTATGCCGACAGAGGAACTCAAAGATTTCGCCGCTAAGTATTTGATGCAAACCTATGCGCGCCAGCCGATTTCAATCGTGCGGGGGCGTGGGGCCAAGGTCTATGATATGGAAGGCCGGGAGTACATCGACTTTGTCGGTGGTATCGCGGTCAATATCCTGGGCCATGGCCATCCGGATTTGGTGCAAGCGATCCAGCGCCAGGCGGCGCAGCTGATCCACGTCTCAAATCTCTACTATACCGAGCCGCAGGTCAGACTCGCGCAAATGCTGGTTGACCATTCGTGCGCCGACCGGGTCTTTTTCTGCAACAGCGGCGCGGAGGCGAATGAAGCGGCGATCAAGCTCGCACGGCGCTACGGGCATGAGAAGCATGGCGCGGACCGGTTCGAAATCATCACGATGAAGAATTCCTTCCACGGCCGCACGATGGCGACGTTGACGGCGACCGGCCAGGAGAAGGTGCAGAAAGGCTTTGAGCCGCTCGTTCCGGGGTTTGTCTATGCGCCCTTCAACGATTTTGCGGCAATCGAATCGCTGGTGACAGACAAAACGACCGCGATTATGCTGGAGCCGATCCAGGGTGAAGGCGGCGTGCATGTCGCCGACCAAGCCTATCTGAAGAGTCTACGAGAGCTCTGCACGCAGAAGGATATCCTCCTGATTTTCGACGAAGTCCAGACGGGAATGGGGCGAACGGGGACGTTGTTTGCCTATGAGCAGCTGGGCGTGGAGCCCGACATCATGACGCTTGCCAAGGGGCTCGGTGGCGGCATGCCGATCGGGGCCTGTCTGGCGAAGGAAGCGGTCGCGGCGGTCTTCACGGCCGGGACGCACGCTTCGACGTTCGGCGGCAATCCGTTGGCCTGTGCCGCGGGGCTCGCTGTCTGTCGGATCTTAATCGAAGGCCGTGTGCTAGAACAGGCCCGGCGCATGGGGGACTATCTGGCCAAGGGGCTGGCCGACTTCAAAGACCGCCATCGTGCGGTGCGGGACATTCGGGGGCTGGGCTTATTACAGGGTTTGGAAGTGGAGATCGATGCGAAGGCGGTGGTGGCGGACTGTTTGACCCGCGGTGTGCTGG
>CAZXNN010000179.1:0-6775 GCA_964641915.1 uncultured Nitrospira sp.
ATTTTGCAAACGTTTTCAGAAAAAATGTTCTGAAAAAACCGCTCTGGTTTGCAGCAGCGGGTCGATAAAAATGGCGGATTGTGGGATGGGTGAGGAATCGGACTGAAAAAGACAGGCGCAAATTGAAAACGTTTTCAATTTCAAGGCGATTGTATCAGAACACGCGCCACTTTGTCAATAGCTTAAACTATGTCTATCGGCAAGAATAACAAAAGGACTCGCCCAAACTTGGGCGAGTCCTTTTGTTATTCTTTGTACCAAAATCGGGAGGTCAGCCCCACCTCCCGAAAAATGTCTTGCGCCGCTTCCAAAGACCGCCCGTGATATTCATGGCGCAGCCGGTATTGCAGCACGTCGAATTGCAGCCGGCCCACCGCCGCGACCAGCGAGTCCAGATCGTTGAGGCTCCGCATGATCTGGACCGTGCCTTCCTGCGCCATCTGCTCCATCCCCTTGTCGAAGGCTTTTCGCTTGCCGACATCGGTCGGACGAAGCCGCGCGAAGATTTCCGGCTGGAACTGCGGCAAGGGTTTGAAATTGAATTCGCCCGTCACCGAAATCGTGTCGCCGATGGCGAAGAGCCCGGGATTGATGATGCCGATGATGTCGCCGGGATAGGCCTCCTCCACCGTGCTCCGCTCCTGCGCGACCAGACTGTGCGGCCGCGAAAGGCGCACCTCTCGATTCAGCCGATGATGTTTCACCATCATGTCCCGTTCGAATCGCCCCGAACAGACCCGCAGGAACGCGGTGCTGTCCCGATGCTTGGGATTCATGTTGGCCTGCAACTTGAACACATAGGCGCTGAACGGGATCTCGACCGGATCGATGGCGCATTCGCTCCCGTCCTCACGATCGGCCAGCCGGGCGCTCGGACAGGGCGCGAGCGTCACAAACGCGTCGAGAAAACTCTCGATACCGAAGTTCGTCAGGGCCGACGCAAAGAACACCGGGGTGACGTCGCCGTTCAGAAACTGCTCGCGCGAAAACGGATTGCCGGCGATCTCGAGCAACTCCAGGTCGTGTTGCACCGGCTCCATGACGTCCGGAGGCACACGGCCGCTGCGTTCGAGATCGGCTAAGAGCATATTCGCCACGTCGACCTTCGTCGCGCCGCCATGCGCCGTCTTGCTGAACAGCTGGACGCGATGATCGGCCCGCGTCACGATCCCGACGAAGTCGCTGCCGGATCCGATCGGCCAGTTAACCGGGCTCGCGTGAATATTCAGAGCCTGCTCCACTTCGGTCATCAGGTCGAGCGGCGGGCGTCCGGGCAAGTCCATTTTATTGATCAGCGTCAGGACGGGAATCCGCCGCAAGCGGCACACATCGAACAACTTGCGCGTCTGCGTCTCCACGCCTTTGGCCGCATCGATGACCATGATCGCGCTGTCGGCCGCCGTGAGCGTCCGATAGGTGTCTTCGGAAAAATCCTGGTGCCCCGGTGTATCGAGCAGATTGATGATCGCATCCTTGTACGGAAACTGCATGGCCGAGGCGGTAATCGAAATACCGCGTTCCTGCTCCATGCCCATCCAGTCGGAAGCGGCGGTCTTGCCGCCCTTGCGGCCGCGGACCATGCCCGCTGTCCGAATGAGCCCCGAATAGAGCAACAGCTTTTCCGTGAGCGTGGTCTTTCCCGCGTCCGGATGGCTGATGATCGCAAAGGTCCGACGGCGCGCTGTCGCCGCGGCCAATTCTCCCTGACGTGTCTGGTCGATAGCCATGATGGGTGCGCAGCATAGCACACCGCCACCGACGGCCAACAGTCGGCGGCGCGGAGAATCGGCCGCATCGCCGCTCGCGCCGGCCAGGCCGACCCTGTATGATGCCGCCCATGGCCGCATCTTCGCTTCGCATCGCGTTTCTGCATCTGGCGCCGATTCCCGGAGACCTCTCTGGAAATCGCCGACTGATTGAAACCGCCGTCATGCAGGCGGCACAGGCGGGAGCCGCCTGGATCCTGACGCCGGAACTCGCGGTCTGCGGGTATAGTTTTGTCGACCGGATCGGCACCGACTGGATCGTGCCTCAGCCGGATGAGTGGATGACACAGATGGGCCGCCTCGCGGCGCGGCAGAAAATCACCTTATTCCTCTCTCTGCCGGAACAGGATGTTCGCACGAAGCAGCTGCATAACTCCCTCTTCGTGATCGCGCCGGACGGCACGCTCACCGGCGCCCACCGAAAGATCAATTCGCTGCGCGTCGGATCGGAATCCTGGTCTACGCCGGGAACAGAGGCGATCCCGGTCGCAGCCGCGCCGTTCGACAGGGTCGGGCTCCTCATTTGCGCCGATGCGTATTCTCCGGGCATTGCGGGCAGTCTGCTACGGCAAGGGGCGCGCATGCTGGTCTCTGCCGCGGCCTGGGCGCCGGGATTTCACGGCCCCAACGGCGAATGGGAGCGCTGCACACGCGACACGGGCCTGCCGCTGTTCGTGTGCAACCGGACCGGGCCGGATCTCACCATGGATTTCACGAAAGCCGAGAGTATCGTAGCGAAAGACGGCGACCGTCGGCTCTCAATGAGCGCGGCACGCTCCACGATCTTTCTGATCGACTGGGATCTGCTCCGGCAGGACCTGGCCGCCCCGTCCTATCAACGTATCGAACTATAACACCCGCTGACGACCGCCTTTTCACGGAAGTGGAAGATGCGCGTCGGCCGGACACCGAACCGCGGATCTTCACCGCGGCACACGGCGCTCGCCGATCCCGGCACGCAGTGCCTCGACATCGAGTTCATGTTCGAGCCGATGCAAGACCTCGTCGCTGATCGTTCCCTCGTTCCGCAATTGAATCAACGTGAGCCGTTCGGCGGTCAACGTGTCGTGCCGCAACTGCCGGAACTGCTCCCCGGCTTCGAACGAACAGTCCGCATCGACGGGGCTTGCCCCGGCAAACCGTTGGAGTTGGCGACTGTAATGAATCCGCAGACGCTCAACGTGCCCTCCCCGCACACCATCTTCCCCTGCCATTCCATCCAATCGCCCCAATGCCGCCGAGGCCGCCTGTTCACGCGCGAGCATTTCTTCCCGCTCAAGACCGCGATCCTCCTTCAGCTGTAAGGCACGGATGATCGGCGTGAGCGAAAGTCCCTGCAATACGAGCGTCGCAAGAATTACGGCGAAGCTGATCAGAATGATCTCCGCGCGAAACGGGAACGGCATTCCCGCCGCCGTCGTCACCGGCAAGGCCAGCGCGGCCGCCAGCGTGACAATCCCGCGCATCCCGGTCCAGGCTGTGACGAAAATGTTTGGCCAGGGAGGCATCGGATCGCGGGCCCGCAACGCCGCGCTCATCAGCCGGGGTAACGCCGCCGCCGCCGGTACCCACGCGAGGCGCACGAGAATCGCCGTCAGGCTCACCGCCGCGCCGGCCATCAAGACTGCGCCGAACCGGCCGGCCGGGATGGCAGTACGCAAGGCTCCGAGTTGGAGTCCGATCAAAATGAAAATAAATCCGTTCAGCACGAAGATCAGCAGGTCCCAGACCGCCCGCGCCTGCAACCGCGTCACCGGTGCGACCGCCGCGCTGAAATGCTGCCGCACATGCAGCCCTCCGGCCACACAGGCCAGCACGGCCGACGCATGCGTCACTTCGCCCAGCACCCAGGCCACATAGGGAGCGAGCAACGTTATGGCGATCTCGGTAAAACTGTCGGTCGTCACGCAGAGCGCCCAGCGCGACACCATCCCGACGACGATCCCGATCGCCACCCCCCCGACTGCAGCCAGAACAAATTGCAGGAGCGTGTCACCCAACACGAAACTCCCGCCGACCGCGGCCCCGACGGCCGCGCGATACAGCACCAGCGCAGTCGCGTCGTTCACCAGGCTTTCACCTTCCAGAATCGTCACCACACGACGGGGAATGCGCAGGCGCTTCCCGATGGCAGTAGCCGACACCGCATCCGGCGGAGACACGATGGCGCCTAAGGCAATGGCTTCCGCCCATCCGAGACCCGGCAGCACCGCGCGGGCGACCGCCGCAACCGCCGCGGTCGTGGCCAACACCAGGCCCACCGCCAGCCATGAAATCGGACGGAGATTCTCCTTAAACTCCCGCCAGGAGGTGAAGTAGGCCGCCGCCCAGAGGATCGGCGGGAGAAACACAAGGAAGACCAAGTCCGGACTGAGCGTGACGGTGGGAAGCCCTGGGATCAGGCCGAGGATCAATCCACCGATGACCAATAAAATGGGATAGGGAACGACGAGCTTTTCAGCGATGGTGGTCAGCAACAGGACGACGGCCAACAACAAGATGACCATCTCGAGCTGATGCAGACCGTCCATCGCATGCCTTTCGCAGCCTGCTGAAGCGCAGGACCTGCGCGCAGGCTACTGAGGGAAGGAGGGAGAGTCAACTGAATCGGGCCGACTGCAACCCCGCCTTTCAGTCGGACGCGGGTGCGGGACTACCTGGAGGACATCGAACAGCGAGAGGACTCACGCAACTGACTGAACCTGCGAGGAAAGAAACCGCTGGAGTCTGATGGCCGCGGTGGAGGTCAGATGCATGAACTCAAGTCCAAATGTATTGTCCTTTGCCCATCGGACCGTCGCCCGTTCAACCGCCAACGGAGCCACTTGTTTCGGCAGACGCAACAGCACCGTGACCTGATCGCCCGGATTCATCGGAGCTTCGCTCGTGACTCGGGCGCCTTTGAGCGATACATCGTAGACCACGCCCAGGCCGGCCCGCTTCTTCGCAAACCAGTTCGGCCGCGCCTTCTCCGCCAGCGCACAGGAAAAGGGAACCGGCACGCGCATCCGCGCATGTTCACGGACATCGAGAAACAACGCATCGGGCATCGTGTCAGCCTTCATCACAAATCCTTTCGTTCAATCGTCTGTGCCGACTGTACACAACTGTTCCCGGTTCGAGAACGAATTTGTGTGTTTGTGCAAATTTCTACTTACCCTATTCACCAGACATAGGCGTCTTGTTCTTCGCTACGCTTATCAGACACGATACCGAAGCGGGATTTCCTCGACACTTCAATGGGTTTCTTGTCCAGACATATTCAGACTGGCGGTGAAACGCTCTCCCCTTTTATATTGGACCGTCCATTGTCGATTTCAGCGCCCCCGGACGACTATCGGTAACGGTTGGTATCCGGCCATTGCGGCGGACCGCCTGTCACCCACTGGAGAACACATCATGAAATACCTCTGTCTGGTCTATGTCGAAGAGAAAATCCTCCGTGCGCTGCCGAGCCACGAGCGGGCCGCCCTCTCGGACGAGTCGATGGCCTACTGCGACCGGTTGCAGAAGATCGGCCAGCTGCTGGCCGCCTCGCCGCTCCATCCGGTCGAGACGGCCACAACCGTGCGGGTCCGCGAGGGGAAAGCCTCGACCACGGACGGCCCGTTTGCCGAAACGAAAGAACAGCTGGGCGGCTTTCTCATGCTCGATGTGCCGGATCTGAATGACGCGATCCGCATCGCCACGCATTTCCCGGCCGCCCGGATCGGCAGCGTCGAAGTCCGTCCGATGAAAGAACTCGGTTGCGCGTAGGAGATTCGGCGATGAGCGACGACGCCACGACTCAAGCCCGTGCAACAGCCGAAGCGGTCTATCGGACTGAGTCGCGCCGGGTGCTGGCGACGCTCATCCGGTTGCTGAAGGATTTCGACCTGGCCGAGGAAGCATTGCACGAAGCCTTTGCCGCGGCGATGGAACAATGGGCTCGCGACGGCATCCCCGCCAATCCGCAGGCCTGGCTCGTCTCCGCCGGCCGTTTCAAAGCAATCGATGCCTTGAGACGGCGCGCCCGTTACGATGCGTCCCTCGCCGAGTTGGCCAAAGACATGAACATCGCGACCGGTGAGGCGACCGAACAGCCTGAAGACAGCATCGAAGACGACCGGCTGCGGCTGATCTTCACCTGCTGTCATCCGGCGCTCAAGCCCGAGGCCCAACTGGCGCTGACGCTGCGCGAGGTGTGCGGCCTGACGACCGAAGAGGTCGCCCGCGCCTTTCTCTCCTCTCCGACGACGCTGGCCCAGCGCATTGTCCGCGCCAAGGCAAAGATCCGCGACGCACGCATTCCCTACGAAGTCCCGCCGCCGGCCGAGCTTCCGGACCGGCTGGATTCGGTCCTACACGTTATCTATCTGGTCTTCAACGAGGGCTATTCGGCTTCCTCGGGCGCGTCGATTACCAGGGCCGATCTTTCGGGCGAAGCGATCCGTTTGGGAAGACTGCTGCTGAAGCTGCTGCCGGAACCGGAGGTCGCAGGCCTGCTCGCGTTGATGCTGCTGCACGAGTCGCGGCGTCCGGCGCGCACATCGGCAACGGGGGAGATCGTCTTATTGGACCGGCAGGACCGATCGCGCTGGGACCGGAACCTGATTACGGAAGGTCTCGCCCTGGTTGAGCGGGCGCTCACCTCACGACGGTTCGGCCCCTATACATTGCAAGCGGCGATCGCCGCCGTCCATGCCGAAGCGCCGAGCGGAGCCGCAACCGACTGGGCGCAAATCGTCGCCCTCTACGACTTGTTGGCGCGCGCAGCTCCCTCGCCGATCGTCGAGCTCAATCGCGCGGTGGCCGTGGCGATGCGGGACGGCCCGGCGGCAGGCCTCGCGCTGGTGGACGCCATCCTGGCGCGGGGCGAGCTGACGGACTACCATTTGATCCATGCCACCAGAGCAGATCTCTGCCGGCGGCTGGAAGACAAAACGGGCGCCCGCATCTCCTATGAGCGGGCCCTCGCCCTCACGAAGCAGGAACCGGAACGGCGCTTTCTGGAGCAGCGGCTGGCAGAG
>CAZXNN010000180.1:0-6751 GCA_964641915.1 uncultured Nitrospira sp.
GCCGATTCCCGGATTCGGCGATCCTGAGGCGGAACTCTATGTGCTCGGGCTCGCACCGGCGGCTCATGGCGGAAATCGAACCGGTCGGGTCTTTACGGGCGATCGCAGCGGGGACTGGCTCTACGAATCCTTGCATCACTTCGGATTCGCCAACCAAGCCTCATCGACGCATCGCGGCGATGGGTTGGCCCTCACAAACTGCTATATCGGCGCGACCATCCGCTGTGCGCCTCCCGGGAATAAACCGTCGCCCGATGAGTTTATACGGTGCGGCCGATTCTTGCGTGATGAAATGCGCCTCCTCAAACGAAAACGCATTGTCATCGCGCTCGGGAAGATTGCCTTCGATCACTATCTGAAGATGCACAGAGCCGAGGGTCACACCATCCCGTCACCGACGCCCAAGTTTGGACATGGCGTGGCGTATCGTCTTCCGTGGGGCGACCTCCTGCTCGGTTCCTATCATCCCAGTCAGCAGAATACGTTTACTGGAAAACTGACCAGGCCCATGTTCCACTCGATCTTTGCACAGGCACGCCGCGAACTCGGCAAGCCCGGCCTCGCTAAATAACCAGCATCTTATTTTTTCGCCTGCGCATCCCAATCGGCCAGGAATTTCTTGAGACCGATGTCCGTCAACGGATGCTTGACCATTTGTTGGAAGATGCTGAACGGCATCGTGCAGATATGGCCGCCGGCCAACGCCGCTTCCACGACATGCTGCGGATGGCGGACGCTGGCCACTAAGACGAATGTCTTATAGTCGTAATTCTTATAGATGGTGAGGATTTGACGGATCAGTTCCATGCCATTGGAGCTGATGTCGTCCAGACGCCCGATGAAGGGCGACACACACCAGGCCCCGGCTTTCGCCGCAAGTAGCGCTTGGGTGGGGGAGAAACACAAGGTGACGTTCACCTTGATGCCTTCAGCAGCCATCCGCTTGGTTGCCTTCAATCCTTCTGCGATGAGCGGGACCTTGACCACAATATTCTTGTGGATCTTGGCCAGCTCTTTTCCTTCCTTGACCATGGCATCCGCTTCGACACTGACGACCTCCGCGCTGATAGGCCCGTCGACGATGTTGCAGATTTCGACAAGCATTTCCTTGAAACTACGGCCTTCTTTGGCTACCAGCGAGGGGTTGGTTGTCACCCCGTCGAGCAACCCAAGACTGGCCGCTTCTTGAATTTCTTTCACGTTCGCCGTATCGAGATAGAATTTCATAAGAACATCCTTTCATTGCCGAGATGACGTTTGCGCATATTCTGTGTCATCCATTTTAGGGGGAACTCATGCACGACGCAACGCGACGCCGTGGTTTGACAGCTCTCCGGACGGGGGTTAGAATTTGCGCGTCACCAAGTCACGCATCGTAGGTTGCGTGTCGCAACCGAGGAGGAACTCACTCATGCGTCTCTCTGTTACGTTATTGATCAGCTGCTTAGCTATAACCGCCTGTAGCTCCAGTAATCCCTACCTTGAAGCCTCGCTCAAACCGGCAGAACTCCAGGGGAAAGATAAAGCCTGGTTTGAAAAAAACTGGGGCACCCCGGACGGGAAAGCGTCTCGCTTCTTCGGCGGCGAAACCTGGACCTATTACCGCATCGCCGGCGGAAAGTCCGGTCCGCCTCTGTTTAATTTCTCACCGAACCAGTGTCAGATTCTGCTGAAGTTCGACAAAGAAGAAAAGTTGTCTGACTACAGCTACTCAGGCTGCTAGCTCGTTCGCTGCTCCTGAAACTTCGCCGCGCATTCCTGACTGCAAAAGCAATTGGAAATCCCTCCGACCTGCTTGACGATTGCAGTTTTTCTAGGGACAAACACCCCGCAGACCGGATCTTGGACCATCTGATCTCCTTCCAATGGGGGCCTGGACAGTCCACCGGCCTGCTTGGAACTCCGATAAAGACTCTTCAATAGCACGAATAGCATGATCAGCAAGCCGATTATCAGAAATAATCTATACATAGTGTGTTCCCGTCAAACCGACCACAATCCTATGGAAGCTTCCTAGAGCTGTCAAGGCTGAGGATCTTGCAAAGCATCTTGGGCATTGTACAGGAATGGCCAAATGGCCTAGTGCAACGCTGGAGAAAAAGGACTCTTGCCCTCTCCATCCAGTACTTCAGAAGGATATGCATCCATTTCTGTAAGTGTTACAGTCCGGCCATGAAGACATGCGATAAATGCCGCGGTTCAATGTTGCCAGAGCGGGCGGTGGATTTGGACGCAGGACTTGCGATCACAGTGTTTGCGTGCTTAAACTGTGGTCGGAGAAAAGCAGCGGACCAAGAACCACGGCCCATCACGGCAAGACATTGACCGTCTATGGCAGAACCAAAACCACTTACGTACGATGAGCAGAAAGCTGCCGAGGCAGCTTTTGTTGGCGCCCCTTCGAATCCAAAATGGACGGAGGCCGCTCAACTCCTCTACGCCAGGCTTTCGGCGACGATCCAGACTCGCGCGAAAGAACCGATCGGTGTGTCAACCGGGTCCGCGATTCAGGACGGGGATACGTCTCGTCGATGAAACCAGCGGTGATTAAGTTGGCTGCCGTTCCTCGGACTGCCATCCTGTGCTGTCCCTCCTGCTATCGCATGATCAGTTATACACACGACCAACTTGTCGTTGCGTGCCATAACTGCGGACAGAGTGTTCCGCAAGCTTCACCTACGTCGAACTAGTTCCGGTTTATCTGACACAAATTGTCGGGCTTGGTACGGCTCTCTCCCACTGGGGAGTAGCGGACCGGCCGCACCATCCATCCGGATCAGGCTACGCAGGGTGAATAAGAAAGCCGATGAAGTTGGCAGGGCAGTGGAAGTAAACCGTGACCGGCACGGCTCAGAATTGAGTCACTTCAGACCTAAGACATCCATCATGTCATAGAGGCCAGGCGGCTGGCGCACCACCCATCGAGCCGCACGCAACGCGCCACGGGCAAAGGTGTCGCGGCTGCTGGCGCGGTGCGTCACCTCGATGCGTTCACCCATCCCGCCGAAGAGAATGGTGTGATCTCCCACAATATCCCCGGCTCGAATGGTCTGAATACCGATTTCCTGCTTCGCTCGTTCCCCGATCAGACCTTTTCTGGAATAGACGCCGACCTGGTCCAGGTCGCGATTGACGGCGCGCGCAAGCACTTCCGCAATTTTCAATGCGGTACCGCTCGGTGCGTCTTTCTTGAGACGGTGGTGTGCCTCAATTACTTCAATGTCGTAGTCGTCGCCCAATGTTTTCGCCATTTCCCCGATGACTTTATAGATCAAATTGACGCCCACGCTCATATTGGGTGACAACACGCAGGGAACGTGTCTCGCAAGCCCCTTGATCTCTTCAAGTTGAGACGGATTGAGCCCCGTCGTGCCGATGACCATGGCCCGACGATGTTGGGCGACAATGCGGAAATGCTCGAGCGTCGCTTCGGGAGCGGAAAATTCGATCACGACTTCACCGCGGTCCATCAACGCGGCTAGATCACTGGTGATGGCCACCCCGGCGCGCCCGGTCCCGGAGGTCTCGCCGGCATCATCGCCGATGGCATGATGCCCACTCCCCTCGAGCGCCCCGGCCAATGTCAGCGCCGTCGAATCCCGCACCAGCGCAACCAACCGGCAGCCCATCCGTCCTGCCGCTCCTGCCACCACAACTTTAATCATGACCTGGTGTGATCCTTCTGCAACAGACGCTAGATAAATCGGCCCTCTTTCATCACTTGCATCAGCTTATCTCGATTGTCCTTGCCCATCGGGCAGAGGGGCAGGCGAAGTTCGGGATCGATCTTTCCCATCATCCCCAACGCTTCTTTCACGGGAATGGGATTCGTTTCGTAGAACAACGCGGCAAACAAAGGAGACAGCTGGAAGTGGATGCGGCGGGCCTCCTCAATGTTCCCGGCCGCAAACGCTTTGACCATGTTCGCCATCTCGGTTGGAGCGATATTGGCGGTGACGGTTATCACGCCTTGCCCGCCGACCGCCATCATCGGCAGCGTCATTGCATCGTCTCCGGCAAGCACCGCAAGGCGGTTACCGCATGTCTGCACAATATCCGATGCCTGCTGAATCACCCCGCTGCCCTCTTTCACCCCTACGATGTTCTCAATCACGGCCAGTCTGGCAATCGTCGTCGGGAGCATATTCACGCCGGTCCGACCGGGAATATTGTACAGCACCAGCGGCAGATCGACCGCCTCTGCAATCGCCTTATAGTGGCGATACAAACCTTCCTGCGTCGGCTTGTTATAGTAGGGCGTAATGAGCAGCGCCGCATCGGCCCCGGCGTCCTTGGCATGCTGCGTCAGGGAGATGGCCTCATCTGTACTATTGGAACCGGTCCCCGCCATAACCGGGACTCGACGACGGACCACTTCCACCGTCAGCTCAATCACACGGTTGTGCTCCTCGTGTGACAGCGTGGCGGATTCTCCGGTGGTGCCGCAAGGGACGATACCGTTCGTGCCCTTGGCAATCTGCCACTCGATGAGATCGCCCAGCGCCCGCTCGTCAACTTTGCCCTTTCGAAAGGGTGTCACGATCGCGACATGAGAACCGGTAAACATAAGGGCTCCTTCTCAACGCACGGGAATCTGCATACACTCCGCGCCTTGCGTTATTTCAAGAACGCCGGGATCATCTCGCCCTTCACCAGATCATCGAAGGTTTCACGTTCGCGGATGACATGGATTTCTCCGCCCTTCACCAACACCTCAGGGACACGGGGTCGGGAATTGTAGTTCGAGGCCATGACAAATCCATAGGCCCCGGCGCTCATCACCGCCATCAATTCACCCGGTTTCACTGCGGCCAACAAGCGATCCTTAGCCAGAAAATCTCCCGACTCACAGACCGGACCGACAATATCCACCTGCTGCTTGGCACGATGACCGGCCTCTTCGTTGACGGGTTTGATCTCATGGTAGGCGCCGTAGAGGCTGGGGCGAATGAGATCATTCATCGCGGCATCGACGATGATAAAGCTCTTGGCCTCCCCTTCTTTCAAATACAATGCCTTGGTCACGAGGATGCCGGCGTTGCCGACGATGACACGTCCCGGCTCCATCACTAAGGTAAGACCGAGATCGGTGATGATCGGTGAAATCGCATCCGACAAATCTTGAGGCAGCGGAGGCTTTTCCTCGGAATAGGTAATCCCCAACCCGCCACCGATGTTCAGATACCGGATGTTGATTCCCTGTGCTTTCAGAGTTCCGATGAGCCCGACAACCTTCTTCAACGAATCGACGAACGGGGTCACCTCGGTGAGCTGTGACCCGATATGGGCATGAACGCCAACCACGTCGATATGGCTCAGCGAGGCGGCCATTTTGTATTCTTGCAGAGCGCGGTCTGCGGCAATCCCGAACTTACTCTTCTTCATCCCCGTCGAAATATAAGGATGCGTTTTGGGGTCGACATCCGGATTAATCCGCAACGCGATGCGGGCTTTCTTGCCGACGGACGCCGCGACCTCTTGAATCGCCTGCAGTTCAGCCGATGACTCGATATTGAACATGAGAATATCGGCCTGCAGGGCATCCCGGATTTCGTCGGCGGTTTTCCCGACCCCGGCAAACACAATTTTAGAAGGAGGAACGCCGGCCTTGATGGCGCGAAACAACTCGCCGCCCGAAACGATATCGACGCCGCTGCCCTCCTTGGCCATCAGACTGAGGATGGCCAAATTCGAGTTCGATTTCATGGCGAAGGCGACGACGTGAGGGATGTTCTTGAACGCGTGATCGTACGCCCTGAAATGCCGGATGAGCGTCGAGTGGCTATACACATAACAAGGCGTACCGACCTCTTTGGCAATTCGGCTGACCGGCACCTGCTCGCAATATAATTCGCCCTGGCGATATTCGAAATCATGCATCGTCACAATCCTTGTTCAGTAAGTTGAGTCTACTCGCCGCCAATTCTCTACCCACTACCTCGTTCCAACCGGCCTCAAGGGCGGCAACTCTTCATCCTGACCTTTGATCTCGCCCGGCGCGACCTGATCCGAAGATGTTGCTGGATTGACTGCCTCTTGAGTCTCTCCCAGTTTTTTCAACTCCATCTTCTGTCTGGCAATCGTCGGATTGACGCCCACGTTTTCGGGAGCAATGGGAGCACCCACAACGCCGCAACCCGTCACGATGGTCAATCCGATCAGGGTCACACCGGCAAGAAACATGTCGTTCGTTTGCATCATGCCAACAACTTCGCCAATTCCTTCAGGCGGCGAACCACTTGCAACCTGGCAGTTCCACCAATCTGCGCCTTCCTGTCGATGGCCCCCTGCACTGTGAGCCGATCCAGTACGGATTTCTCGAAGCGGGGCGAAAATACGCAGAGCTCTTTGACCGAGAGTTCGGAGAGCTCTCGCCCGGCATCCAAAGCCCAGCGGACGATCCGTCCGGTAATTGCGTGCGCTTCTCTGAATGGTACACCCCTGGTCACCAAATAGTCAGCCAGCTCTGTCGCCAACATCCCGCCGCCCGTCAAGGCGCGGGTCAACGCAGCCCGATCCACTTTGAGCCGGCGCATCAGCTCCGTCATGACTTCGACACAATCTTGCGTCGTATCGAGTGCGTCGAACAATGCCGGTTTGTCTTCCTGCAAATCGCGGTTGTAGCTGAGCGGCAACGCTTTCAACGTTGTCATTAATCCGATGAGATCACCATAGACGCGGCCGGTCTTTCCACGCACCAGTTCGGGCACGTCGGGATTCTTTTTCTGGGGCATCATGCTGCTGCCGGTAC
>CAZXNN010000181.1:0-6751 GCA_964641915.1 uncultured Nitrospira sp.
CAAATCGGTTTGGACGGGCTTCCCCCCTAAAACAATGCGGCCATCAATGGCATCAATTTGTGAGGATAGTGCGCGTAACCGTTCTTCCACACGAAGCACATTCAGTTGAGCACGATGCTGCTGTGCTTGTCGTTCACCATGCAGCTTCGCGACGGTACTCCCGCCCTCTTCGTGGAGGCGACGAAGCTCTGTTTCAAGCTCGTTCGTTTCCCACGGCCATCGCACCAGATCATCATCCGACTGCACACGGGCACGGAGCGGGACCCACTGCCGCACAAAACGGGCATATTCTTCGGGAGCGATTTCCGGTGCTTTAAGCGCAACCAGTTGCTGATCGATCCGATCGATCGCGCTGACAAGTTCAGGCGGAATAGCTTGGACACAGGCAGAGAGCGCCCCCGCCAGGAAGAATCCCTGGGCGAGAGCGATCAGACCATTTCTTACTGAAACGAAAGCCATGGATCAATACTACCTTACTTTTTCTTTTGCGCAGAAGGTTTGCCCTTCCCCACTTTCGCCAAGGCGTTCTGTAACTCCGCAGAGACTGCTTGCCCCTTATCATGGATGGCCTTCGCCTGAGTCTGGGCAGCCGGATAGTCTTCTTTATCGATCGCCAATTGAATCTGATTCAACGACGCCTTCAAGGCCTCCACATCATTCTTGATGGCCTCAAGTGCTGCACGGTCTTTGCCCACTGGAGCGCTGGCCACGAGTTCAACCGCCGACTTCACCGCTTCCTGAGCGACTTGCTGCGCCTGTAGAGCGCCGGCCTTAGCCTCTTCCTTCTTTTTCGCTGCATCGGCCTTCACCCGTTCACCGTCGGCCTTGGCAGAAGCCGCAAGTTGCTCGGCTTTCCCGTAGTCACGGAAGAGCGCAAACTTTCCGTCCTGATCCGTTACTTCTTTTTTCATGGCGGTCAAAGACGCTTCGAGCTTGGCATATTCTTGTGCGGTATAGGTCGCCGCTCCGCTCATCTGAGCTTCCTTCAGTGCCTTTTCAGCTGCATCGATTTGCTCGGCCGGAGGCTGGGCGCAGCCGGCGAGCAAAATAGCTCCAAGCATCAGTGGCACGAACCGATTAATTGTAACGTTCATCATATTCTCCTTGATGGTTTAAGCGGGGGGACTGCCGTGCACGCTGCGTGCTTCCTCGGCTGAGAAGGTCGCACACTGAGCATGAGCGACCTTCTCAGCTTGGAAGACAAGGGAGGAGGAGAAGCCCTAGCCGTTCTTCTTTTCCCTCCCCTTCTTCTTGCCCTTGCCGGCCTTCTTGCCCTTTTTCCCCTTCTTTTCCTTCTCTCCGTCCATTTTCTTTTCAGTTTCAGTCGGGGCACTCACGGCAGGAGCCGCAGCAGGTGCAACGGGGGCCGATGTGGGTGAGGCCGGAGCTGTTTCTTGCGCATGCAGGTAGGTCCCGGTGGAGAACATGGCAGTGATCGTAAGCGCAAGCATGCTAGCTAAAATTCTACCCATGTGAGAGAACCTCCTGTAATGTAGGTGATTGAATGTGGGAGCACCCCGAAGCATCGGACCTGCCATCAAGTGGTCAGAGCGGTAGCGCGATCATTCATTCCTACCTACTGGCAAAATTAGTGCCATCCTTATTTCACCTATTTATTGACCGGATGTATAGAGAAACCGCTGTTTATGAAGATTTGGAGGCATCAGAGGTGATAAGCTCTGTGGCACTCTAGCTACCTAAGGTACAAAAGTGCCTCAGAAATTAATACCTTATAGGCTGATGCCGACCTCTCTAGATATATATTCCCACCGAGAATTAATCCTTTTTGAAGCTGTGAGCAAATTGACACCTGGGTGCATGGCCAATATAATGTCCAACTCGATTACCTAAATGAAACGTGATTCCTGGGGGGATTGTTATGTCTTTTACATCTCAGCAGCCTTCAAACCTGAAAAAGAAGCGCGAGCATGGTTTTCGTAAACGGATGAGCACAAAGAACGGACGGAAGGTCCTGGCGCGCCGCCGTGCAAAAGGCCGCGCTCGTCTGGCAGTCTAGCGTTCGTATTTCAGTTACCGTTGAGGGGCTGGATTCGAAGGCTTGCCTATAGCTTGTCCGCATGAGTGTCTGTGCGTGCAGCCTGGAGAAGATGTCTGCTTCTCCTTGTTCCCTACCCGATTGGCTGTTTGCTCGACTCCTGCCGGTTACCGCCGCCAACGAACATACTCACATACTGGTGGGCGTCACGATATGAGCTCACGTGCCAGAACTGACGTTATGTTCTTGCGAGTCAGTCGGGATATTGAACAAGTGAAGCGTCACGGGCGTCGCAGCTCGACGCAATGTTTCAATTTGCTCGCGAGCCGGACGGAGGGTTCTGTGAGTCAGGTGGGAATCGTCGTCGGCAGACGATTTGGCAATGCCGTTAAACGCAATCGGTCCAAGCGCCGGTTCCGCGAGCTCGTCAGAGCCATTTTTTCAGACTTGATTCCGGGCTACCACCTGCTCGTATTCCCCAAGCGAGACGCCCTGACTCTTTCATTCGGCGAGCTGAAGGAATTGTGGACAGCCACACTGTCCAAGCATCGCCTTCTGAACGCGAGGTCGATCTAGTATGCGCCGTCTCCTGGTAGGGCTGATTCAAGGCTACCGATATGTGATCTCACCATGGCTGAGCCCGGCATGCCGATTTGATCCGACCTGTTCCCAATACGCGATAGATGCCATACGCCAGCGCGGTTGCCTGGAGGGCCTGGGACTGGCCTTGATCCGCTTACTCAAATGCCATCCCTTTCATGCCGGCGGGTTTGATCCGGTTAAAAAATAATTCAACGTTGTTGAAGAAAGTAGCTATCTAGATGATGGAGAAACGGGTCATCGTTTTCTTGGTGCTATCGCTGGCGATTATTTTTGGATACGACTATGCGCTGAAAGAAATGGGCTGGCTCCCTCAACCCTTGCCCACACAAGAGGCATCCGTGTCATCGGAGGCGGGACAGATATCCCCGTCGACCGAAACAACCCCAATATCGGCATTGTCTGGCCCGAGCGCGGCACAGACGGCGGGGCAAAGCCAAATCTCCTCGCCAGGGCTTGAAGGACCAGCTTCTCCGCTCACTCCAACAGAAGAGCTTGTGAGTATTGAGACCGATCTGTATCGCGCAAAAGTCTCGACTCGCGGTGCGGTCCTGACGAGCTGGGAACTGAAACGGTATCAACAGACCGCAACCGATTCGGCTCCGGTTCAATTGGTCAGGCAGGGATCGAAGTTTGCCGGGCCGTTAGCCATCGTCACGGCTGAGGCAGAATTGACCAAGGCATTGGGTAACGGGCTGTACACTGTTTCACGAGATTTCTCCACCCTCGATAGCTCCCATCCGATCGGGCACATTACATTCCAGTTTCGCGATGAGACGAAGAATCTGCTCCTCGAAAAAATTCTGACCTTCCACGCCGACAGCTACCTTGTCGATATTGCCATTCGATCGACTGGTCTGGACAGTGCCCTGACTATCGGCTTAGGGACGAATTTCGGAATTGTGGAATGGGGCGATGGATTAATTGGCCAAATCGGCTCGGCAGCCTTCGTCGATGAAAAGGTGGATAAGGACGCGCCGGATTCTGAGATCGAGCGCAAAGGCGCCGTACACTGGCTCGCACTGCAAGATAAATATTTTCTTTCCGTATTGATCCCAAAACAGGCGTCCTCCACAGTGGTCAAGAAAGAAGGCGACAAGCTGCTTTCGGGAAGCGTGCGCTTTCCTGTTCAGTCATCCGGTTCTCCGTTGAACCTTCAGCTCTACGCTGGCCCTAAAGAGTATGACACCCTCGTGGCGATGCAAATCGGGATCGAAGACACCATCGACTTCGGCTGGTTTGTTTTTGGCAGTTGGGGAGTTGTGAAAGCGGTCGCCAAGCCGATTTTCTATGTGCTCCGCTTCATCAACGACTATACCCATAACTACGGCATAACCATTATTCTACTCACGATGATGCTGAAGGTTCTTTTTGTACCGCTCCAGTACAAGAGCTATAAATCGATGAAACAAATGCAGGTCATCCAGCCGAAAGTCTTAGCGATTCAGGAAAAGTTTAAGGAGGATCGGGACCGGCTGAACAAGGAATTAATCAAGCTCTATCGAGATCATAAGGTGAATCCCGTCGGGGGATGCCTCCCGATGGTCTTGCAGATGCCTGTCTTTGTGGCGCTTTTCAATATTCTCTATATGACCATCGACCTGCGCCAGGCCCCTTTCATAGCTTGGATTACAGACCTGTCAGTACAGGACCCCTACTATGTACTGCCGATCATTATGGGAGTCACCATGGTAGTTCAGCAAAAGATTACTCCGACCACGATGGATCCGACCCAAGCGAAGATCATGTTGATGCTTCCGGCATTTATGACCTTTCTATTCATCAATTTCCCGGCGGGCCTCGTGCTGTACTGGCTCACCAATAACGTGCTCACTATTTCCCAGCAGCTGATTACCGATCGCGTGATTTTTGCGAGCAAGCCTGTTATTTGAACCATCGGCCTTTTTACGGATAGCCATTCGCTCTGCGACGAGCCTGGGATGGCATCGACGATAGAGTTCGATCATGCTCAATGCGGGAGAGTCAGGAGATACGATCTGCGCCGTCGCAACCCCCGTGGGCGAAGGCGGGATTGGAATTATTCGTATCAGCGGCCCTGAAACCCTTCCGATCGCCGGCCGTTTTATCCGCATTCGTTCAGGAATCCCCCTGTGCGCAATCGAGTCGCATCGTCTCTACCTTGCAGACATCTTGCTCGCAGATGCCTCCCTAACTGAAGCATCGTCACACGTCCAGACACCCATTGATGAGGCGCTGGTAGTCTACATGAAAGCGCCGCGCTCTTATACGGCGGAGGATGTCCTCGAAATTCATGCGCATGGGAGCCAGACCCTGTTGGCCATGATTTCTGAATCTTGCCTCCAGGCTGGATGCCGCCTGGCGACGCCTGGAGAATTTACCAAACGGGCTTTCTTGAATGGCCGTTTGGATTTGTCCCAAGCTGAGGGTGTCCTCGCAACGATCAAGGCCACGTCCGAACAGAGCGCAGCCATCGCACAACGCCACCTTCGTGGAGATCTGAAGAAGGAAGTCGATCAATTGAGATCACGACTTTTGGCTATGCTGGCTCACCTTGAAGCGGGGATCGATTTCGTCGAAGAAGATATCGAATTCGTTGGGCGAGATGTATTGAAGCAGGTGTTACGAGAGACAGCGGACGTAGTCGACGCAGCTCTGAATTCATCAAGGACCGGCCGTGTACTGAGGGAGGGTGCACGGGTCGTCATCGTGGGCCGGCCCAATGTCGGTAAGTCGAGTCTGCTGAATCGATTACTGGGAGAGAGTCGAGCCATCGTCACCGATACTCCCGGAACGACACGCGACCTGATCGAAGAGACCGTCCACTTTGACGGTATCACACTATCCCTCGTTGACACAGCGGGGTTACGGGAAGCCACCGACGCCGTTGAACGAGAAGGGATTCGTCGCACAGAAGCAGCCGTGCGCGACGCCGACCTTCTTATTATTGTGATGGACGCGACTGATTCGACCCAGTCCGCCTCAACATTTGACATCCCCATGGTTGACAAGGGGAACGTGGTCGTGGCGCTGAACAAGATGGATCTGCTCACTCCCGGTCAAGTAGCTGACTTGCCTGACCACTTCTCTTTGCCAAATGGGGGAGCGCCATTGCCGATATCGACCGTGACGGGTGAAGGGCTCAAGGCGTTGCGAGAGATCATTAAGGACAGAGTGGGGCTCCGCAGCTTCGAACCCTCACAAAGTGTCACGATCACCAATGTTCGGCATTATGAGATTCTTCTGAGATGCCGTGAATATCTGGTAAAGGCCCTTGAATCAATCGAGTCAGGCACACATCCGGAATGCGTCGCGGTGGATCTACGAGGCGCAGCAGATACTCTTGGCGAAATTACCGGGGTCATTACCTCAGACGAGGTCCTCCATCAAATCTTTTCTCAGTTTTGTATCGGGAAGTAACGGGGGATTTATGGATCAGATGTTCGATGTGATCGTAGTCGGTGGGGGACATGCAGGGTGCGAAGCCGCTCTCGCAGCAGCCCGCATGGGTGCGCGGACCCTGTTACTGACCATGGAGAAAGATCGAATCGCCCAGATGTCTTGCAATCCCGCGGTCGGGGGAATCGCCAAAGGCCACCTGGTGAAGGAAATCGATGCCCTTGGCGGGGAGATGGGCCGGAACACAGATCAAGCCGGCATACAATTTCGGTTTATCAATACAAGCAAAGGACCGGCAGTCAGAGCGTTGCGCGCGCAGTGCGATAAGAAGCTATACCGCATGGCTATGCAACAGACCTTAGCTGCTGAGCCTTGCCTCACGATTCAAGAAGGTACAGTTGATCGACTTCTCACCTCAGGGCCGTGCGTAAGCGGCGTGATGATAGGAGACGGGGTGACGGTCAGCGCACTCGCGGTCGTCCTCACATCGGGCACTTTCCTTAAGGGACTTATTCACATAGGCCTGAACCACTTTCCTGCTGGGCGCGCCGGAGAAGCCTCCGCAGAACACCTTTCCGACTGCATGCGCGACCTTGGTTTTGAGCTGGGCCGACTGAAGACTGGCACTCCGCCGCGCCTCGATGGCGACTCGATCAATTTCTCGGTCATGGTTCCACAGCCTGGAGACAACCCTCCCACGCCATTTTCCCATCGTACTGAGCGCATTTTCACGCCTCAGGTTCCTTGCCATCTGACGTACACGAACCAGCACACCCA
>CAZXNN010000182.1:0-6675 GCA_964641915.1 uncultured Nitrospira sp.
CTAAGTGATTGAAAGACCCTTGGTTCTTGGCGCGGGACGGCTTTAGCAACACGAGGCAACACCTATGATGAAGGCATGGCTTTTTGACGAAATGTTCCAGTTTGACCGGCTGATCTTGACCGCCGAAGGCACCCAGAGTGAGTGGGGTGCCGGCGATTCGGTCGCTGCAGATGAAGAGCTGCCGCCCGCGCCGCAGAACGTCCAGGCCAAAGCAGGCAATGGTCGCGTCACGATTACGTGGGACGCGGTTCCCGACGCCATGTACTACAACCTCTATTTCCAGACCACGAAGGGCGTACAGATCAAGTTTTCAGAACTCACCCGCCCCATCGCCAGCGCCGAGGATTTCAAAGCCGTCATCGGGGTGAAGAAGGACAAGGCAACCTGCCTGGAGGGCTCAACCTCTCCCTTTCTCCACGACGATCTCGCCAACGGAACCTGTTATCACTATGTCGTGACGGTGGTCACGGAGAAGGGGGAGAGTCTGGAGTCGCAGGAAGTCATGGCGATTCCCTCGCCCTACCTCTTGGCTATGGCGTTTGGCCAGGAAGGCCCCGACGATGGAGAGTTCAGCTCGCCTACCGGTCTGACGCTCGACAAAGACGGCAACATCTATGTCGCCGATACCGACAACCATTCGATTCAGAAATTCACGAAAGATGGCAAGTTCGTTGCCCGATGGGGGAGCGAACCGAGTTCGCAGGAAGGATGTTTTTATTATCCGCGTGGATTGGCGGTCGGGCCAGACGATGTCATTTACATTGCCGACAGCGGCAATAACCGCGTGCAAAAGTTCGATCTCGAAGGCAACGCCATGAAGGCCTGGGGCAAGTTCGGATTTGCCTGGCGCGGCGCCGACATGGGCAAGTTCGATGTGCCCTGGGGGATCACCACCGATCAAGAGGGCAACGTTTATGTATCCGACACGAGCAACGCCCGCATTCAGAAATTTCAGGCTGATGGCCAACCACTGTTGAAGTGGGGGCGTGACGGCAGCTTCGACGGCGCGTTCTTTTTCCCGCGCGGCGTGGCGGTCGATTTCGTCGGCAATATCTTTGTGGCGGATGAGAGCAACAACCGGATTCAGAAATTCGACTCGCGCGGCAGCTTTCTGACCAAGTGGGGGCGCGAAGGGCACGGGCCGGGGCAATTCAAGTCGCCTTGGGGCATTGCCTGCGATGCGCTGGGGAACGTCTACGTCGTCGACAACGGCAATCATCGTGTTCAGAAGTTCGACGGCAACGGCACCTTCCTCTGCTCCTTCGGGAACCGCGGAAAGACAGAAGGGCAATTGAACTTCCCCTCCGGTATCGCCGTCGATAAGGAGGGCGCAGTCATCGTCGTCGATAGCGGGAACAGCCGCGTCGTGAAATATGTGCCGACGGAAGAAGAAATCAATCGAGGCAAAGAGCAGTCGCTGCCGGCTCCGGCGGCGGGTACGGTGCAGCCTCCGCGCAGCGTGGCCGTCAAGCCGGGCGATACGGAAATCTATTTGAGCTGGCTGGATGTGCAGGGTGCGGTTTCCTACAACCTGTATTTCAACACCGCGCAGGGCGTCACAAGCCAGACTGGGACCAAAGTCGAAGGGGTCACCAGTCCTTACACGCATTCCGGATTGACCAACGATACGGCGTATTTCTATGCCATCACGGCGGTGTTCGAAGACGGCACCGAGAGCGAGGTATCGGAGGAAGTGACGTCGACGCCGGTTCTCATCGACATTACCGCTCCGCAGAATCCGTATGCCGTCATCAACCATGGCGCATTCATGACCAACTCGCCGGAAGTCGTCGTCACGATCTCTGCGACGGATTTGGATACCGGTGTGACGGCCTATTTCATATCGGAAAGTCCGTTGACGCCGATGGGTGGCACGCCGGGATGGGTTGATGTCACGACGGCGATCAAGTTCGGCGCCACGATTCCCTTCATTCTGTCGCCGACCGATGGACCGAAAACCATTTATGTCTGGTTCAAGGACGTGGGCAACAACGTCTCGACTCCGGCCAGCGCCAGCATTCTCGTCAACACGTCAGGGTATGTCTGTGTTTCCAAGTGGGGACAGCCAGGCCGCGGTGCGTCGCTCCTGCACGGGGGCGAGTTCATGGCGCCGCTGTACGGCTTGTGTGTGGATCAGCAGGGATCGTTGTTTGCCGTGGATAACGGCAATAACCGCATCCAGAAATTCGATAACGCCGGAAACTTCATCATCCTCTGGGGCTGCTTCGGATCGGCCAACGCGAATTTCCATAACCCGACGGGTATCGCCTGCGACGGAAAGGGCGATGTGTGGGTGGTCGATACCAATAACCATCGCGTGCAGAAGTTCGATGGCAAGCTCGGCGGGTACCTGATGAAGTTCGGGTCGCGCGGCAACGGCGAAGGCCAGTTCAATGCGCCATGGGGCATCGCGGTCGATCGCGTGCGCGGGTTCGTCTACGTCGTGGACAGCGCGAATTTCCGCGTACAGAAATTCGATATGGCCGGCGAGTTCATCATGGCCTGGGGCAGCTTCGGCAGCGGCGACGGGCAGTTCTACTTCCCGCGCGGCGTGGCCGTCGATCAGAACGACGGCGCGGTGTATGTCGTGGACATGGGCAACCACCGTATCCAGAAATTCGACACCAGCACCAACGTGTTGCCGCAGTTGCTGGCCAAGTGGGGCGGCAGTCCCGAGGCCGGCCATGCGAGCAGCCCGCTTGCGCAGGAAGCCGGACAGTTGAGGAATCCCTGGGGCGTGGCGGTGGACGGCGCCGGCGATGTGTATGTGACGGATGCCGGCAACCAGCGCGTGCAGAAATTCGACAAAGAAGGCAATTACATCACGCAGTGGGGCGGCTACGGGAACGGCGATGGGCAATTCAATTTCCCGTATGGCATTGCGGTCGATGCCCGGGGCAGCGTGTTCGTGGTGGACAGCGGGAACACGCGGGTGCAGCAATTCATGCCGGCCGACGAAGGCAGCGAGCGGCTGCAGGAAAATGCCGAAGCCATGGCGGAACTTGATAAAGCGCAACAGACGCGATAGGGCCTGACGGACGGGCCGCAGGGTTGGTACGGGGAGATCATGCTGGATAAAGAACCGCGATTGGGCCTCACGTATGACGACGTCGTCCTGATACCGGCGAAGTCGCAGGTCTTGCCGAACGAAGTCGAGACCTCGACGCTGATGACGCGCAATATTCGCATTCACGTCCCCTTTGTCAGCGCGGCGATGGATACTGTGACCGAGGCGAGGCTGGCGATTGCGATGGCGCGTGAAGGCGGAATCGGCATCATCCATCGCGTGCTGTCGCCGGTGGATCAGGCCGCGGAAGTGGATCGGGTGAAGAAATCCGAAAGCGGGATGATTATGGATCCCGTGACCATCTCGCCAGAGCAGACGATCCGCGACGCGCACGCGCTGATGGCGAAGTACCGCATCTCCGGCATTCCCGTCACGAAAGAGGGCAAGCTGGTCGGCATTCTGACGAATCGGGACCTCCGGTTCGAAACGCGCATGGATCTCAAGGTGTCCCAAGTCATGAAGCGCGACAAGCTCGTGACGGCGCCGGTGGGGACGAGCCTTGAAAAAGCCCGCGATATTTTGCACGAGCACCGTATTGAGAAACTGCCGGTCGTGAATAAGAACTACGAGCTCAAAGGGCTGATCACGATCAAGGACATCGAGAAGCGGATTAAGTATCCCAATGCCTGCAAGGATACCCATGGGCGTCTGCGCGTGGGCGCGGCGGTCGGCGTGGGGCCGGACACCGATGAACGGGCGAGCCTCTTGATCAAGTCCGGCGTCGATCTGATAGTCGTCGATACCGCGCACGGGCATTCCCAGGCCGTGCTTGATACGGTGAAACGGCTGAAGAAGCAACATCCGTCTCTGGAATTGATTGCGGGCAATATTGCGACGGCGGAAGCGGCCAAGGATTTATTGAAGATGGGCGTCGATGCCGTGAAGGTCGGCGTGGGGCCCGGTTCGATTTGCACGACGCGCATCGTCTCCGGTGCAGGGATGCCGCAGCTGACAGCCATCGCCGATTGTGCCAAGGCCCTCCGAGGGAGCGGCGTCCCGATTATTGCTGACGGCGGGATCAAGTTCTCCGGCGACGTGACTAAGGCCCTGGCGGCCGGTGCCTCCTCTGTCATGCTGGGCGGGCTCCTGGCGGGGACGGAAGAATCTCCGGGTGAAACGGTGCTGTATCAAGCCAGGACCTACAAGGTCTATCGCGGCATGGGCTCTATCGGCGCGATGGAACGCGGCGGCGGTGATCGCTATGGACAAGGCGGACGCCCTGCCCAGAAACTTGTGCCGGAAGGGATCGAAGGCCGTGTCCCGTACAAAGGGCAGTTGGGAGCCGTCATCTATCAGTTGGTCGGTGGCGTCAAGTCCGGCATGGGCTACTGTGGCTGTCAGACGATTGCCGATCTTCAGGAGAAGGCGACCTTCATCAGGCAAACCGTGGCCGGCCTCCGCGAAAGCCACGTGCATGACGTCATTATCACCAAAGAAGCACCGAACTACCGGATGGATTGGGAGTGATCGAAAGCCGTCAGCTCTCAGCCATCAGCTTTCAGCAGGACTCGAATCACTCCTACCTCGGTTCAGATCTTGTCATAAGCATGTGTGCGATTATCCTTATCTGATCGGGTGCTGACGGCTGAATGCTGACCGCTGAAAGCTAACAACATGGAACTCTGGCACAATCGCATTCTTGTCCTCGACTTCGGATCACAGTACACGCAGCTGATCGCCCGGCGCATTCGCGAGGCGCAGGTCTATTCACAGATCCTGCCCTGCACGGCGTCCCTCGCGACCATTCTGGCCTATCGCCCCCAGGGTATCGTGCTCTCAGGCGGTCCCTCCAGCGTCTACGAAAAGAAGGCGCCGTCGGTGGCCAAGGAATTGTTCAATCAGGGCATTCCGATCCTGGGCATTTGCTACGGTATGCAACTGGTGACGCATTTGTCTGGAGGCAAGGTCGTCAAGGCGCCGCATCGGGAGTATGGCCGCGCAGATCTCCTGATCGATGACCGCAGCGATCTCTTCAAGGGGATCGGCACAGGCGGGTCCTCGGTGGTGTGGATGTCTCATGGAGACCGGATCGAGCGTATGCCGAAGGGGTTCCGGTCCATTGCCCATACGAGCAACTCGCCGGTCGCGGCCATGAAGCTGGAGGGCGAGCAGCGGCGGATCTACTGCCTGCAGTTCCATCCGGAGGTCGCGCATACGCCGGAAGGGGCGAAGATGCTCCGGAACTTTGTTTACGAGATCTGCGGCTGTACGCCGACCTGGACCATGCAGTCGTACGTAGAGACGGCGGTGAATCAGATCCGCGAGCAGGTCGGGAAGGATCGCGTGATCTGCGCGTTGAGCGGCGGAGTCGATTCGTCGGTGGCGGCGGCTCTGACGCATCGCGCCATCGGGGACCAATTGACCTGCATCTTCGTCGATAACGGGGTGTTGCGTGCCGGCGAACGCGACCAGGTGAAGAAGACCTTTTCGTCTCAGATGCATTTGAATCTGCGAGTGCTCGATCGCACGACACAGTTCCTGGATGGCTTGAAGGGAGTGACCGATCCTGAGCGGAAGCGCAAGATCATCGGGCGTCTGTTCATTAAGAATTTCGACGTCGAGTCCAAGAAGCTGAAGGGCGTCAAGTATCTGGTGCAGGGGACTCTCTATCCCGACGTCATCGAGAGCGTGAGCTTCAAGGGGCCGTCGGCTACGATCAAGACGCATCATAACGTCGGAGGGCTGCCCGCGCGGATGAAGCTGAAACTGATTGAGCCGCTCCGGGAGTTGTTTAAAGACGAGGTGCGGGTATTGGGAACTGAACTGGGATTGCCGGATGAAATCGTCTGGCGGCAGCCGTTCCCTGGCCCCGGTCTCGCGATCCGAGTGCTCGGTTCCGTGACGAAGGAGCGATTGGCGATCCTCCGCGGGGCGGAAACGATCGTCGATCAGGAGATTCGCGGTGCGGGACTGTACCGCGAAATCTGGCAATTCTTTGCCGTGCTCCTGCCGATCCGCACGGTCGGCGTCATGGGCGATCAGCGGACCTATGACAATGTCGTGGCGATCCGTGCGGTGACCAGCGTCGATGGGATGACCGCCGACTGGGCCAAGATCCCGAACGAGGTGCTGGGCCGTATGTCGAGCCGGATCATCAACGAAGTGAAGGGCGTAAATCGCGTCGTCTACGACATCAGCTCGAAGCCGCCAAGCACAATTGAATGGGAGTAGAGAGCAGGAGCGAGCCTGTCGCCTCTCTTGCTCGCCCAGTGCGCACGCAGGATTAATGTGTAGTGTGATTGTCGGGCGGTGCTCACTGGATGCGCGCAGTGAGAGTCAACAGGCCCGCTCCTAAAAGAGGGAATGGAAGAATCTCGGACCGGACGGTCAGACGTAAAGGCCCCTAGTACCTATATGGAAACTAGATTGCAGAAAATTATCGCGACGACGGGTGTGGCATCACGCCGGAAGGCGGAGATGTTGATCGCGAGCGGGCGTGTGACCGTGAACGGCAAGGTGGTCACGGAACTCGGGACGAAGGTCGATCCTGAGCGGGATCATGTGAAAGTGGACGGCAAGCACCTCGAAAACGCACAGCCCTTCGTCTATCTCATCCTGAATAAGCCCAAGAACGTCATGTCGACGCTGGACGATCCGGGCGGACGGCC
>CAZXNN010000183.1:0-6629 GCA_964641915.1 uncultured Nitrospira sp.
GATTGTGGTGGTGTGGGTGTGTATGACGCGATGTTCCTTATCAAAGACGATCAAGCCCTGGAGAATAATCATGCCGTAGGGCTCCTGTCGCGCGAGCGCGCGCGCCTGGGCGGGGGGCAAAAGGCAGGTCAGGATGCGTCCGCCGTCGAGCGGCGGGATCGGAATCAAATTGAAGAGCGCCAGAAAGACGTTGATCATCACCGAGTACAGGGCCATGACGCTGATAGGCAGCAGGATCATCGTGGCCAGGCTCGATGGGTCGGCATCGGCATTGCCGGGACGTTTTGCCAGCAGGGATGGATCGAAGGCAAGGAGCGCCGCGACGATCAGCGCACCAATGATCGCTAAGACGAGATTCATCCCGGGCCCCGCGGCGGCGACGAGCGCCATGTCTCGGCGAGGCTGGCGCATGTTGCGCGGATCGACCGGTACCGGCTTGGCCCAGCCGAGGAGAAAGCTTCCCGGCAGCGCGAGGCAGAGCAACGGCAGAATGATGGTGCCGAGCGGGTCGATGTGCGCCAGAGGATTCAGTGTCAGGCGTCCTTGCAGTTTCGCGGTCGGATCGCCGCATTTGTCGGCGGCCCATCCGTGGGCATATTCATGCAATACCATCGCGAAGAGGAGCGGGAGGCCCATGTAGGAAATCTTGTGGAGGATGGGAGCGAGTGTGTCCATAGGGTGATCCGGCTAGTCGAGTTGGACGAATTTTCCGTGTTTGACTTGGAGCAACGCGAGGGGGCGCTGGAGGGTGCCTTCCGCTCCGAAGCCGGCCGGTCCCATCAGTGTAGGGAGATCGCGCTGGGTCGTCAAAAACTCTTGAACGGCGTCGCCCGATGTCGCTCCCCGGCGAATCGCTTCCAGGACCAGTTTGGCGGCATCGTACCCTTGCATGGTGAACAGGGTGGGATTGCCTTGAAACCGTTTCTGAAAGCGTTGGACGAAATCCTGTACGGCGGCATTGGCGCTCTCGGCGAAGAACCCGTCCACAAATACGGCGCCGTCCACTGTGCGGTCTGCCGTGCGCAGGAAGTCCGGCGAGTTCCATCCGTTGGTTCCCAAGAGCGGGACCTTCACGTCGTGGAAGGCGAGTTGTGCCGCGAGTAGGCCGATTTCACTGGCGCGGCTGGGAATGAAGATCGCGTCGAACCCTGGCGTGTAGAGAATCCGTTTATCGGTTTTGCCGACCGGCTTTCCCGCAGGGCGCGAGGGATCGTAGGGAACCGCGAGGCCGTATTTCTTAAGGTCTTCGGCCTTGAGTCTCTTGATCTGTGACGAGAAGTCTGAATCGCCCTCTTTGAACGATTCCATGGCGATAACTTCGCCCTCATGCTGCCGGACTTCTTGCGCAAAGAGGCGAGCCTGTTCACGGCCATACGTGGTATCGGGATACAGAATGCAAAACCGGCGATAGCCTTGTTCACCGGTGGCATAGGTTGCGATTCGCTTGGCTTGCAGGGCATGGGTCAGGGTGGTGCTGAAGACGAAGCTCCCCAGTCGTCGGACGTTAGGAAATGTGGCTGCCGGGGTAATCAGCGGGACTTTTGCACGTTCGGCCATCTCGGCCATCACGGGGAGATTTTTCGAGAGCATCGGCCCGATGACGGCCAATGGCCGGTCTTCATTCAGCAGCGTGGCATGGTCTTCGAGAAACGAGGGTTTGTCCGACTCGTTGTCATTCACGATCAGTCCGACCGGCGGCATCCCTGACTGTTCGCGCGCACGTTCGACCGCGAGCTGAATGCCTTCAAGTACTTCATTCGCGAAGGGTGCGAGGCGTCCGGACAGTGGCAGGACTGTGGCGATGAAGAATTGGTTCGCCTTCAGCCTGGTCTTGAGTAGCGCCAGCGTCTCGGTCGCCTTCGGGCTGTAAGGGTGTTCGGGGAAGTGCAGGAGAAATTGTTGAATCTGGCGTTCTGCCAGATGGTCCTCTCCGCGGCCGGTATAGAGCTCGATCAAACGGATGGCGGCCAGGTCTCCGGGGAACGATTTCGGATAGAGGTCGTGCAGTCGCGTGAGCGCTTTCTTGTCCAGCTTCTCGTTGATGAACTCGCGAATCTGTGCCCGCGTCTCCGCTACGTACTCTTCGGTACCGGCGGCGCTCTCTTGGAATAGGGCTTCGATGGCACGGACATACTCCTTTTTCTGCACCAGAAATTCGGCGGTGAGCCGGAGGGCTTCGTGCTTCGTGTCTTCGTCGGTCGTGCCGGTGCGCAATTGTGTGAGCAGGGGCAGCGCCAGATCGATGTTGCCCATCGCCGCGTGGGTACGGGCCAGCATGATCTTCCCCCGCTCGCTCAGGTCGGACGCCGGGAATTCGGTCTGCAGCTGGTTCAAGTATCGTATGGCCTCGGAGTATTCCTTCATGTTGTACAGAGCGGCTCCGAGCAGCAGGTAGGTGTCATCCAAATGCTCCGGGCGCGGGGAGGTGGCGAGAAACCGCCGAAGGACGGTGGCGGCGGACTCTGCCTCGCCCTTGTCGAGCAATCGTTTGGCTTGAGACAGCACCGGGGGGTCAGGCAGCGGCGCTTTGAGTTCCGCAGCAGGAGCTGGTTGGGGCTGGACCGTGGTCCCCGCCAGGCTCAAGGCCAGGACGACGATCAAGCGGCGGCAGGCATGCAGTCGTGAATATGTTCGCTGAGAACCCATTTAGTAGAGGTATCGATAGGGATGCGGTTGGTGATTAGATGACACGTTGTGACTAGTATCGGAAAGGGTGCGGAAGTGTCAAGGAGAACCGCGGTTAGTTCGTTGAGTTCACCTGGCGAGTTGGCTATAGTCTGCCGATAGGCAGGCTGCGGTGCTCGCAGCAGTGCTGATTCATCTGCTCCTCGTGCGCCTCTTCTTATGGTTACATCGACCGGTCAAATCCTCGCCCCGCTGGCTGAACGCTATCTCGGGCATCTTCGCGTTGAAGGCGGGTTATCGGTCAACACGCTGGAAGCCTATCGGCGCGATCTGCACAAGTTGCAGTCATTTCTTGTTCCGCACCGGATCGGAATGGGGGAGGCGGTTGCGCCGCACCAGCTCGCCCGATTTCTCGCGACCTTGAAAGATCAGCGCCTGGCCTCGGCGTCTATGGTGCGCACCATGTCGACGTTGCGCGGCTGGTTTCGATTTCTCGTGCGCGAAGGGTTGTTGCCGGTCAGCCCGATGCAGGATCTGTCGGTGGCCCGGCGGGCAATCCGATTACCCAAAACACTGACGATGGCGGAGGTTGCGGCACTCTTAGATTTGCCGCCGTTACCCACATTGGAAGATCAGCGTGATCGCACGATGCTGGAATTGATGTATGCGTCGGGGTTGCGCGTCTCGGAATTAGTGTCGGTGGAATTGGTGCGTCTTGATCTGGGGGTGGGTTGTCTGCGGATTGTCGGGAAAGGGGCGAAGGAGCGCCTGGTGCCGATCGGCGAAGCTGCGAGAGCGGCGCTGGCGCAGTATGTCGAATACGTTCGTTCCGCCATTTTGAATCGGCGGGCTTCGCGGGCGCTCTTTGTGTCTCGGCGCGGGGGGCCGTTAACCAGGCAGGCCTTTTGGAAAATCGTGAGCCGGCGCGCCAAGCGCGCGGGGATTGCCAAGCCCATTTCGCCCCACATGCTGCGGCATTCGTTTGCCACGCATCTCCTTGAAGGGGGCGCCGATTTGCGTGCGGTGCAGGCGATGCTGGGCCATGCGGATATCGCGACGACGCAAATCTATACCCATGTCGAACGGGGCCGGCTGAAACAAGTGCATCGGCAATTTTTCCCCCGGCAGGCGCGGAGCCTCAAGAAATAGGAATCTTGCCGCCCTCAAGTCGCGACGAATGAAAGGGCTGCAGGAATCCAAGAAAACCGCAAGAAGAGTGCGAGAATCGGTTGACAAGGCCGGATGGACTTGGTAGCATCCGCCAACGTTGCTAAGAAAAACGGGCGGATAGCTCAGTCGGTAGAGCGCCACCTTTACACGGTGGATGTCGCAGGTTCGATCCCTGTTCCGCCTACCAGAGGTAAGCTGGTGTGTAGGGGTAGATCGAAAAAGGAAGATAGCACCATTTCTAATTTCGGGACTTGAACGGCTGCTCTGTCAATCGTCTTGTCGTTCCGACCATCCGCCGTATAGAAGAATCGCGAGGGGCCGTCGTTCAGCTGGTTAGGACGCCAGATTGTCAATCTGGAGGTCGCGGGTTCAAATCCCGTCGGCCCCGCCATTTTTCTTCAGGGTTGAGCACACTCCATCACACAACGGTGTGTCATGAATAGAGGAGGGAGACGCTAGCGTCCTATGTTCCAGTCAGGTCCCATGGCTCTCATTGGATCACTGGGCGTGGTGTCGAAAGTCGTTCTCTTTCTTCTTCTCCTGCTGTCAGTCGTATCCTGGGCCGTGATTCTCCTCAAGTTGAAAGTCTTCAAATCCGCCGACGCAGAAGACCGGCGGTTTATGACTGTGCTTTTGAAAGCCAAGGATGTCGATGAAGTCGTGCGCCATGCCCAGCGTTCAACCGGCAGCCCGTGCGCCAAGATCTTTCACGGCGTGGTTGATCGGCTTGGGACGGGGCGCGAGCTTCAGGATGGTGGAGGCGCTCTTCCCGTAGACCGCCACGTCATGGAGCGCACTGCGCAACATATCGCGCAGGGACAGCTTTCTCACCTTGAATCGTATCTTCCCTTTCTTGCCACGACGGGCAATATCAGCCCGTTCGTCGGATTGCTGGGGACGGTGATGGGGATCATCGATTCGTTCAGAGAAATCGGTTCGCAAGGGACGGCCAGTATTGCCGCGGTCGCGCCCGGCGTGTCCGAAGCCCTGGTGGCCACGGCGGCCGGGTTGTTCACGGCGATTCCTGCGGTCATCGCCTACAATTACTTTCTGTCCCGTATCCGCGGCACCGCGTTCCGCATGGATACGGTGACTGTCGAGCTTCTGACGTTGATGGCACCGAAGGCGAAACCGGCTTCTACAGGGACGAAGGGATGATCCTCGAAACGCGCCAACGCCGCTTCATGGCGGAGATCAACATTATCCCTCTGGTCGATGTCGTGCTGGTGCTGCTGGTCATTTTCATGGTGACGGCGCCGATGCTCTACCGGGGCATGGATATCAAGTTGCCGGTGTCCGCGTCGAACACGATTAAGCCTGAAATTCGGGCGGTGCTGACGATCGAAAAGGATCAACGCCTGTATCTCGATAAGGATCAGGTGAGTGCCGTCCAATTAGAACGCAAGTTGAAGCTTCTCAAAGAAGAGCACGCCGATGTCTCGGTCTATCTGCGGGCTGATCGCGACGTGCCTTATGGCGTAGTGATCCAGGTGATGGACGGGGTGAAGAAGGCCGGGATTGAGAAATTGGGGATGGTGACGGATCCTGCCGGCCCTGAACGGGTGACAGACGTGGCGATCCCGCGTCGAAATAAATAGGACATCGGTTGGCCATGGTACAGGTTGCAGCGCACTCTCGGGCCTGGCTGGATGAGGGCCTGCAGGGCCAATTAACCAGCCGCTTAAAGCGGGCGGTGGTGTGGTCTGTCGCGCTTCACCTGGGCGTCTTTATTCTCGTCATCTGGGTACGGTTACCGCAGCATGGCGAGCGGCCGTTGGCATCTATCGAAATTTCCCTGGCTAGCCTGCCGACGCCACCGGTGAAGGCGGTTGAGCCGGTGAAGACGCCGGTGAAGCAAGTGCAGCCTCCGGTGCCGGTCCCTCCGGTCAAGGCGGTCGAGCCGGTGAAGCAAGTGCAACCTCCGGCCCCGACGCCTCCGGTGAAGGCAGTTGAGCCGATGAAGCCGGTCGAGATGCCGACCCCTCCGCCGGTGAAAGTCGCTCCTATGGTGCCGCCCGTAGTTCAGCGAGAGATGGCTGTTCCTTCCAGGGCCGCGGAAAATCCGATGCGCGATCTCTTGAAGGATATTGAGTTGCCTCCGGACGCTCCGAAGTTTGGCGATTACAGTCCGGCTGATAAGCCGAAAAAAGTTCAGGAGCCGGCGGTTGCGAATGTTCTCAAGCTAAAGTTGCCGGATGTTCCGGTGGTGTCCGAGGCGAAAGCGATTCCTAAAAAATCTGCGGACACAAAGCCGCGGACATCATTCACGGAAGAACTGAATCGGGAGTTAGACGAAGAACTCAGTAAAATTAAGAAGGTGGAGTTGCCGAAAGAGGCCAAGGCCGTCCCCGCAGAGCCGCAGCCGCCGGTGAAGCCGGCCCCACAGGTAGAGGCTAAGGCGCCGAGCGTGAAGGCTGTGGACACGACGTTGAAAGTCCCGGGAATGGCTCCGGGTTCCAATGTCTATCTGGCGCAAGTCCGCCGCAAGATCAGCAGTATGTGGTCGGCTCCTCCCGTTGATGTGACGGCGGCGGTCTACAGTGTTGTGGTGAAGTTTCGCTTGCATCGGGACGGAAGCGTCACCGGCGTGGCGGTCGAGCAGTCGTCCGGAAACGAGTATTTCGATTTAGCAGGGAAGCGGGCGGTGGTGACGGCTAATCCGTTGCCGATGTTTCCCGCGGATCTCACGGAATCTTACTTCGATGCACATTTCACCTTTACAGTGGGAGAACAGAACGGATAATCCATGACATTCCGAACATGGTGCATAGTGAGTTGCGTGGTGCTGGTCGGGCTCATCGGGATCATTGAGTCCGGTGCAACCGATGTGTTTC
>CAZXNN010000184.1:0-6611 GCA_964641915.1 uncultured Nitrospira sp.
CCACTGGAACGAGAGCTTTTCATCCATCACACCGTTGCAGAAAGCCTCAATCCGCTTCGCCTGAAGCAGGAAAAGATCGTCCACGAAATAGACCGATCCGTAGCCATGTTCTTCGAGATACTTGAGCTCGGCGACCACGTGCGCAGGCGTTCGGGCCCGCCATTTTCCCTCGTTGAAAATCGGGATGTCACAAAAGACGCAAGGCCAGGGGCAGCCGCGCGAGGTCTGCATCGTGGTAAATCGTTCCATCGACAGCACCGCCGGCACATCCAACGGCATTGACTCGATGAAGTCGAGTTTCAGACTTTCTCGATCAGGGAAAGGCCACTGGTCCAAATGGCGTTCCATCGGACGGTTTGGATTGTGCACGACCTTCCCGTCCTTCATCCATGTCAAGCTGGCCACGGCTTCCGGGCTGTCAAAATTCTCGAGCAAATCAAGCAACAGCTGTTCACCGTCGCCACGGCAGACATAATCGACTTCGGGGCACTGCAGCTTAACGAGCGGAGCATTGAGACTGGCAAAGACCCCGCCAAAAGCCAGCTTCACTTTTGGATTGGTCGCGCGAATCTGACGGGCAAGAATTTTGGCGTAGGGATAACTGGTGGTACTCAGAAAGCTCAGGCCGACAAGATCCGGTTGTTCACGATTGATCTGATCGATGATGACGTCGTTCGGCGTGTCGGGATTCGCCTGGTCGAACATCACGCACTCATGGCCGGCCTGCTTTACAACGGACGAGAGCGACATAATGCCGATAGGGGGGAAACCCATGACACGGATATTGCCGTTTTTCGCGCGGGTTTTCGCCGGAAGCGCGTAGAACTGGGGATCGCGGACGTGGATGAGAAAAACTCGCAGACAGACTCCTTTGTTCGACTTCAACTACCACTGAGTGCGCGGACAGCGGAAGGATGCGGCGGAAAGAGCAGAGGTTACAATCAACAGGTGCAATCCCTGGCGTGAGAGTAACACGATATCAGGTTGGGGGAAAGCGGATATTTCTCTTGAAGACTCCACTGGAGCGATGCCCTGTGAGTGATGAAGATAGGGAATGACACAGATGGGGGGTGCTGAGCGTCCTCGGCACCCCCGATCAAAACGCACCGGAAGAAATTGTTAGCGGCCCAACGCCAGCTTGATCGCATTCCCGATCTCGGCCGGATTCTTCACGACCTTCACACCGGCCGATTCGAGCGTCTTCATTTTTTCAGCTGCCGTTCCCTTACCGCCGGAAACAATGGCGCCGGCGTGGCCCATGCGACGCCCGGGAGGTGCCGTGATGCCAGCGATAAAGCTCACGACCGGCTTCTTCACATTCTTCTTGATGAACTCAGCGGCTTTCTCTTCGGCGTCGCCGCCGATCTCACCGATCATCACGATCCCCTGGGTCTCAGGATCTTTCTCGAACAGCGCTAAGACATCGACGAAGCCGGTTCCATTCACCGGATCGCCGCCGATCCCGACACAGGTGGTTTCGCCAAGGCCCAAGGTCGACAGCTGGTGCACCGCTTCATACGTGAGGGTCCCGCTGCGCGAGACGACGCCGACGATGCCTTTCTTATGGATAAAGCCGGGCATAATGCCGATCTTGGCTTCATCAACCGTGATCACGCCAGGGCAATTCGGGCCGATCAATCGCACATCGCGGCCATGCAACGCCCGCTTCACCTTCACCATATCGTTCACCGGAATACCTTCGGTAATGCAAATAATCAATTTCACGCCGGCATCGGCAGCTTCCAGAATCGCATCGGCACAGAACGGCGGCGGCACGAAAATCAACGAGGTATCACAGCCCTCTTTCTTGACCGCGTCCCGCACCGTATTGAAAACAGGAATGCCTTCGACTTCCTGACCGGCCTTCCCCGGAGTCACACCGGCAACGACTTTCGTGCCGTAGGCCTTGCACTGCGTCGCGTGGAAGGAGCCTTCCTTCCCCGTGATCCCCTGCACCACTACCCGTGTGTTCTTATTCACCAAAATTGACATAGTCTCGTCCCTTCACAGACTCCCGTTTCTAAAAAAGGCCCTTCTGGTGCGCATCCTCAATGGTGGCGCGGTGCATGTCGTACTGCGCAGCACTCAGCTTTGCCGCCGGACTGTCAGCAAACGGCATGGCAAATAGCAAAAAGAACTGAATCCAGAATCCCATCCCCTGGCGCTTCTCGATGGCCCCGACCTCTTTCAACTGGCGATCCCTATAACTCGTTCGCGTCGCGAGGTCTTGAGCAACATACCCGGGGATCATGGTAAACGTGATCGCAGATACGGCCGCCGACCAGGAAAGGCCATCGTCTCCGGTCTCAATCACGGCAATGTCCGCGTGAAGGTCTGCGGGAGCACCGTTCATGATGACGGAAGAAAATAAACCGGAATCAAGATAGGCCTTGACCGCCTGCTCACGAGAGTCGCCGAGCCCTTCCTTTCCCTGAGGACCGATCCCTGCGACATGGAGCGCGATGGACTTCTTGGCCGGCTGAACCGACTGCGACGGTTGCTGCCCAGATGCCGATGACGCCCCATCCCGGACCATGACGCATCCGGAAGCGCTCATCGCCAGGAACACCAATATCACGATTGCCCAAGGCATTTTCTGCACACAACCTTCCACTTACGCTCTAGCCCATGAACGGAAACGTTCTTACAGAAACAAATGCAGGCCCCGCCTACGCCGCTTTTCCGGTCAGCTTCACAATTTTTTGCGCCGCTTCCCACAAGTCGTTGGCCACGTCCAGCTTCAGACCTGAGTCCGCCAACAGTTTTCGGCCTTCTTCGGCGTTCGTTCCTTGCAGGCGAACCACCAGCGGCACCGTAATCTTCACTTCCTTGGCCGCTTCGATCACCCCGTTGGCAATACGCTCGCAGCGCACGATGCCGCCGAAAATGTTGATGAAGATACCCTTGACGTTCGGATCCTTGAGGAGAATCCGGAATCCGGCTGCCACCGTCTCTTTGGTCGCGCCGCCGCCGACATCCAGAAAGTTCGCCGGCTCGCTGCCCGCCAGCTTGATGACATCCATCGTCGCCATGGCAAGACCCGCACCGTTGACCATGCAGCCGATATTGCCGTCCAGCTTTACGTAATTCAGATTGTTCGCGCCAGCTTCGATTTCCAGCGGCTCTTCCTCGTTGAGATCGCGCATCTGCTGAACATCGGCATGTTTGAACAACGCGTTGTCATCGAAAGACACTTTGCCGTCGAGCGCGACGATCGTCTTTTCTTTGGTGATAATGAGCGGATTGATCTCCACCATCGCCGCGTGTTTCTCCATGAACATGCGATAGAGGTTACCCATCATCTGGATGAAGGGATTCATCACGGCCGGCTCAATCGCATTGAGACCGAGAGCAAACGCCACGTTGCGGCCGTTGTAGCCTTGGAACCCCACGGCTGGATCGATTAATTCCTTGATGATCTTCTCGGGTGTCTTTTCCGCGACCTCTTCGATTTCCATCCCGCCTTCGGTGCTGGCGATGAATACGGGCCAGCCGGAATCGCGATCCACCAGGATGCTCAGATACAGTTCCTTGCTGATGTTCGCTCCTTCTTCGAGCAGAAGCCGATGGACTTGACGGCCTTTGGGACCGGTCTGGTGGGTCACCAGCGTCTTGCCGATCAATTCCTTGGCCAGGCCTGCCACTGCCGCCTTGTCCTTGGTGATCTTGACGCCGCCCGCCTTGCCGCGGCCGCCCGCATGGATCTGCGCCTTCACGACGAACACGGGCGTATTCAGCTCGTTGGCCCAGGCCGTCGCCGCTTCCGGAGATGTCACTTCTCTTCCGCGTGGGACCGGCACCCCGAACTGCGCAAACAACTGCTTAGCCTGAAACTCATGCACATTCATGCTGTACCTCTCTTAGCTCTCTTTTCGGGTGTAGGCCGGGAGGACCATAGGCGAGATGACATTGCTCAGATTGCCGTGCTTCTTCGCATCGGCCCGGAACCGCTGCAGATGCTGCACGGTGAGCTTCCCCTGCTTCATCGAGCCGGCGCGCCCGGCGGCCGTCAGTCCCGAGCGCTTGCCGAAGACCATCAGGTCAAGCAGCGAATTCCCCATCAATCGATTGCGTCCGTGGAGGCCTCCGGAGGCTTCTCCGGCGACGAACAAATTCTTCACGTTGGTTTCAGAATTCGTATCGATCTTCACGCCGCCGTTCTGATAGTGCAGCGTCGGATAGATCAACACGGGATCTTTACTGATATCAATGCCGAACCGGTCGAATTGCATCAGCATCGCCGGGAAGTGCTTTTCGACAGTACCGGGTCCGTTCTCCACATCAAGCAAGGGCGTGTCCAACCACACGCCCACACGACCGGACATCGTGCGAATGCCACGGCCTTCTTCACACTCGCGGATGATGGAAGACGACACGACATCGCGGGTATCGAGTTCGTTCACGAACCGTTCGCCCTTCGCATTAACCAGGTGGCCGCCTTCCGAGCGAATCCCTTCCGTCACCAACTGGCCGACCAACTGCTCGGGGAAGACCGCCCCTGAGGGGTGATATTGGAACGTATCGATGTGCGCCAGCTTTGCACCCAGGCGGTAAGAGAGACAGAGCCCGTCGCCGGTCGCACCGTAGTGATTGCTGGTCGGAAATCCTTGGATGTGGAGACGGCCGATCCCGCCGGTCGCGAGGATCACCGACTTGGCGGCCACGACGACATACCGGTGATTGTCCAAGTCCTTAAAAATGGCGCCGCTGCACTGACCGTTCTCATCGCTGAGCAACTCCACGGCTGCGCAAAATTCCAGCAGCTGAATCTTCTGATTCAACACTTCATCCTTGAGCACCCGCATGATCTCCAGACCGGTATAGTCGGAGCAGGTCAGAAGCCGCGGCTTGGAACTGCCGCCGCCTTTTTTAACATGCAAATTTCCATCGGCTTGGCGATCGAACAGCACCCCCAGTTCGATGAGCCACTTGGCGATCGCAGGTCCATCATCCACCATGGTCTTCAACAGATCATGGTCGTTGTGCATGTGGCCGCCCTTGAGAGTATCGAGGAAATGCGTGACCGGAGAATCCTCCGGCGCTACGGAGATCTGCATCCCGCCCTGCGCCATCACGCTATTTGAATCGCCCAGTCTGAGCTTGGTGGCCAGAATGACTTTGGCGGCGGCTCCGTGCGCGTGCAACGCCGCAGCGCAACCGGCCCCGCCGCCGCCGATCACTAACACATCGGTGGTGTAGTCCGGGGTCAGATCCACATCGTCCTGGATCAGACTGTCCCCTTCAAGCAACGTCGCCAATTCAACGACGGTCTTCTCGTCGATGTTGGGACCGAACCGGATGGGGCGGTAGGCACTCGCCCGATAGTCCGGGTGATACTTGTGAATCAGCTGATCGCGGTCGGCAGGAGAAAACTTGGGAATGGTTTGCTTCCGGCGAGCATCCCGAGTTTTGTGCACAATCTGTTGGAGCGCGTGAATATCCATCTCGGGTAGCCTCGGCAGTAAAACTATTTTACGGTCGCACAGTGGTCAGCGAGTTCCTTCTCAGTCATCGCAAGAACCTTCTTCCACTCATCGTTGAATCGTCCGTCCTGAATTTCTTTAATGCGGGTCTCCAGCCCTTGGGCCTTTTCCGTAAAATGCGCCCCCTGCGCGCGGCTCACATACAGCGCGACCAGGTTGGGAGCAATGTCGGCGATGCAGACCGGCGTGCACATCCCGCACATCACACAGTCCATAAACATTTCCGACACGCTCTTGAAGTCACCAAAGACCGCTTTCCAGACGCCTTCCCGCACATCGATTTTCTGAGGACAGGCTTCAGTGCAGGCGTTGCAATTCCGGCAGAGCGGCGCTTCGGGATAGAGATTGAAGAGGTCCTGCTTGGGATCCTTGAGCGTTTGGATATCGTAGGTCGCCTTTCGCGCGGGAAACGGCGGCATGATGGTGAACGACATCCCGTCCTGCACCGCCATCTGGCAGGCCAGGCATGTCCGTACCTTGGGATCGTCTTTAGTTCGATAATAGGTCGCACAGGCGCCGCAGAACCCGCCGAGACAACCGGCACCCCGCACCACTTCCTGCCCTGTGTACCACAGAGCCTTGATGACGGTGATCCCTTCCGGCACTTCATACTTCTTGCCGGAGATTTCGATCGAGACCATCCGGGGCTTCATCACCTCAGGCTGATCGATTACGTTGCTGTCTTCTTGTGCCATAGTGTCCTAAATCCGCTCCCAGCACTCAGCCATCAGCTTTCAGCCTTAGGATTATCCATCAGGCTGATCGCTGAGAGCTGACCGCTGATGGCTATTTTACGCAATCGCGTCAATGATCTTGTTCAACGTCGCGCTCGGACGCATCGCCTTCGAAGATTTCGCATCGTCAGGATGATAGTAGCCGCCAGTATCGACCGGCTTCCCTTGCGCGGCGATCAATTCACCGGCGATCTTGGCCTCATTATCCTCCATCTCTTTGGCAACCTTGACGAAGCGCGCCGCCAAGTGCTTATCCTGCGTCTGCTGAGCCAGAGCTTGCGCCCAATACAGCGCCAGATAGAAATGGCTGCCGCGGTTGTCGAGTTCCCCAACTTTGCGCGCCGGCGATTTATTGCTCTCCAGGAACTTGGCATTGGCTCGATCGAGGGTATCC
>CAZXNN010000185.1:0-6554 GCA_964641915.1 uncultured Nitrospira sp.
TCAAGAATCTGAACGTCGACTACCTGAGAAAAAATCAATGGATGCCGCTGAAACGCGATCGCACGGCCATCGAGATACTGACTGTTGATCCCGGCGATCTCGACCGAGTACAATACATTAAGCGAACATTCCCCGGCTTGAACATCCGCTTCGCGGTCAGCTTTCGGCGGGACATCGCACAGTTCCTGGATTCCGCCACCGGCCAAAGCGATGCAGGAGGGAGCGGCGGAGGCCGAAAACTCGACGAAAACGTCTCAGACATTCTCGGCGAGCTCGTCACGGAAGCTCAAGCCGAAGCCATGGAAGATGCGTCTGCAGGGGGCGGCCTTGATGAAAACGACAGCGCTATCGTTCGTCTCGCCAACCAGATCATCGCTGACGCCTTCAGACAGAACGCTTCGGATATTCACATTGAGCCCTACGGGGAAAAACGCGAGACACTCGTCCGCTTCCGTGTCGACGGCGATTGCTTCGAATACATGAAAATCCCCCAAAGCTACCGGCGCGCGATCGTGTCTCGCTTGAAAATCATGGCCAGCTTGGACATCGCCGAACGGCGCAAACCGCAGGACGGAAAAATTAAGTTCAAGCTCAGCGAGACCAAAGAGATTGAGCTCCGCGTCGCCACCATTCCGACATCCGGGTATAACGAAGATGTCGTCATGCGTATCTTGGCCGCGAGTGAGCCCTTGCCGCTCGACAAGATGGGATTCTCGGACCGCAATCTCAAAGGCATTAAAGATATTTCTGAAAAGCCCTACGGCATCATCCTCTGCGTCGGACCGACCGGATCAGGGAAAACCACCACGCTCCATTCTGTGCTGGGGAATATCAACACTCCGGACATTAAGATCTGGACCGCCGAAGACCCCGTCGAAATTACCCAATATGGCCTGCGACAAGTTCAAGTCCAGCCCAAGATCGGCTTTACTTTTGCCAATGCGATGCGGGCCTTCCTCCGCGCCGACCCCGATGTGATCATGGTCGGAGAAATGCGCGATAAAGAAACCGCCGATACCGGCATCGAAGCCTCGCTCACCGGACACTTGGTGCTCAGCACCTTGCACACCAACAGCGCCGTGGAAACGGTGACCCGTCTCCTGGACATGGGTTGCGACCCCTTCAGCTTTGCCGATGCCATGCTCGGTGTGCTCGCCCAGCGATTGGCTCGTCGCATCTGCAAAGATTGCAAAGAACAGTATGTGGGCTCGCCCGAAGAATACGAAGAGCTTCGCCAGGGCTATGGTGCCGAACGCTGGGACAAACTAGGCATTAAGCAGGACAACACGTTCCGTCTCTCGCGCGGGAAAGGCTGCGAAGTCTGTAATCGCACCGGCTATAAAGGACGCGTGGCACTCCACGAACTCCTGCTAGGATCGGACAACATTAAACGGATGGTCCAACAAAAAGCCCGCACCGAAGACATGCTGCACTGTGCCATGGATGAAGGGATGACAACCCTCGTCCAGGACGGCATCCAGAAAGTCTTGCTCGGCCAAACGTCCTACAAAGAAGTCAAAGCCGTCGCCATCAAGTAGGACGACCTCCTCCTCAGCGGAGCCGCTTGTGCACGCAAGCGGCTCCGCAATCCCCTCCCCTACTTTCTGCCTTCGAGAAAATCAGGTACACTAGGCCCATGAATCTCTATGCATTGATATCGAGGCTTCTCGTTTTCCCCATGCTTCTTTCCCCGTCAGGCTGTGAGACCGCTGATCACGTTCTGACCAGTGCCGAAAAGGTGCTCGGTAGCCAAACGGGAAGAACCGTGGTCAGCATTGCCGGAGGCAAAGATCCCAAGCAAGTCCTCAAGGAACACACCGACGCGTATCAGCGCGACCCTGAATCCGTCCTGCGCGATATACGAACCTTGCAGCGCGACTTCGAGACCATCATGGCCGCCTTGACCGGTCGAGTCCGCCAAACATGGGGGGAGAAAGAGATAAAGGTTCCAGAGCAGAAGAAATACGTCAAGTACACCCAAAACTATATGAGCCGCGCAGTCGTCGACTTTGATAGCGGGTCGATCGTGATTGAAACACTCGACGACAAGGCTCCCAAAGACAGCCTGAAAAGTGCCCTCGTCACCACACTCCTGACCCCTGATGATCCTCGATCCGTCGATCTCTTTTCCGACAAGGCTGTGACGCTCACCAGCGACAAGCCGCCCTACCTCCTAGGTCTGGTTGTGGACCAGGAGGGGCGAGCGATCAAGACTCCGGCGCAAGCGGAAGCCTTTGCGACGTTTATGGTCGAAAACCACGCCAAGCCGCGATCGATTGATCAGAACGGCGTAGCCAAACAGTCCCTCCTCGCAGAAATTAAGATGGTCGCCAACTTCTCGAACAGGCAGGCTGAAAAATACCGTAGCACGGTCACCCGGTATGCCGAACAGTTCAAGGTCAGTCCGAGCTTGATCTTTGCGGTTATTCGCACAGAAAGCAATTTCAACCCCTTTGCCGTCAGCTCCGCACCCGCATTTGGGCTTATGCAGCTCGTGCCCAGCAGTGGGGGACGCGATGCCTACAAGAAAGCCAAGGGCAAAGACTCCATTCCCTCTCGAGACTATCTTTTCGATCCCGAGAATAATATCGAGCTGGGCAGTGCCTATCTCAATGTGCTCTCCTATAACCTGCTGGAGCGCATCGAGAACCAGGTGGCCAGAGAATATTGCGTGATTTCAGCCTATAACACCGGTCCGCGCAACGTGTTCAAAGCATTTGCTCAGGATCAAACCACTGCCATCAACCAAATCAATTCGCTTCAACCTCCGGCCGTCTATGACCGGCTACGAGCGAATCTGCCCTATCAAGAAACCCGCGACTATCTGGCCAAAGTCGTCGGATTTCGCAAACAATTTATTGCCGTATCCGGAGAAGGCGTCAAGTAAGCAGCGCCTGTCCACACCCCTGCAAGCTCGGAGGGGCCCCACACTCTCCATACGAGTGTTACAGGTGAAAATCTAAATCTAGCGAGGCTGCCGTTCAGATGTGCCTGGACATGGGGACAGTGATGAAGCAGATGCTCCACGGCTAACACACTTGTCTAACCGTGTCGCTGCGACCGGTGAGAGCAAAGAGAACTCGACCCCGAAGACAGAATCCTTCACCCACCGAACCGTCGCCCGATCGATAAAGGTTGATACCCGCTGGTGCGGCAGTCGTAAACTGATCGCAATCTCATCACCCGGAGCCAGCACTGCCTCACTCAACATTCTGGCACCCGCAACTGAGAGATCGCACACCACCCCAAGCCCGCCACGATTGACCGTCGCCCATTTCTTCAGTCCGACCAAGGCATAGGAGCATGGGAATGGAGCTGAAACTCGAAGACGTGGGTTGCGCCGCCGCGAGGAGATCTCATGTGTCGTGATCCGAGAATTCGCCAAGGCCGACCTCGCTTATCTGCCCCCTCTTGAGAATACCGTCATATATCGTCGAAGTCGTCCATGGGAGGTACTCGACAACCGCTGAAAGGCCAGTCCATATATCTGATCTTTCGCCCAGCGAACCGTGGCAATAGCAATCTCCGCAGGAGCTGCTTGCCGCGGCAACCGAACCAGCAACGACACCTGATCGCCAGGCTTGATGGGGGCTTCCGTACTGACCCGCATCCCCCGCAACGAAAGGTCGTACACGACACCCGGACCATGAACAGACTTTCCAAACCAGCGCGCCTCATCACGCCAGGCAAGTTCACAGGCAATGGGGGTAGGAATACGCACTCGAGGGTGCCGACGAAACTTGTTCAGCATCGAAGGGCGTGATGTGCTCGTCGGCATAATTGAAACCTCTCAATTGACTGTATCTCACCCTCTTCTCCCCTCAAATACTTTTATTGAATCTCACCTTCCTCCAAGATTCTGCCCTGCCTCTCACGCTGAGAAGACCGTACGATAGCAGACCTGAAGGCCACATGAACTCGGCAGAAACTTCCGTCTGAGGGAACAATATGCTCGGCCCTTCGCAAGTCCATCGACAATTGCGCCAATCGGCGTACATCTCCGACACACCGTGGTGGCACGAAAGTTGGACATGATGCCGCCCATGATCATCCAACATGCCATTCAACTGTTGACCCAGGACGTTGCCCCTCTGGGTGCTCTCTCCGCTCCTCTTGTCAGCTGGTATGGCTCTGCAGGTCTGATGATATTCTTCCTCTGGCAAGTCGCCCGGCTGTATCAGCTATCGATACAGACCGCGCAACCGTTCTCGCGTGTGACGCGCTGTTTAGATAAACTGGTCCAAGAACGCTTGCGACTCGACCAGGACGGATTGACGCTCAACCCTCCAGGAGCCTTGAAAAGCAGAACGCAAGAACCGCCGCCACACTTGGACCGACGGGACGGGGAGGATTTTCAACTTATCGATACGACATTTCAGCGAGAGCCCTGGCTATCCCCTGCCTGGAAGCAATACCGGAAGACACTCGTGACGGAACAGGTCGCCTGGTACATCGAACCCCGTATATTTAGTTCCCGTTCCGCCCAAGAACTCTTCTCGCTCGAAACCATCTTTCGCGGAAAGCTGAATCTCGCCTGGTATCAACAAGTACCGTCCCTGCTGACAGGAATCGGCCTCCTGCTTACATTTATTGCGCTCCTCGTGGGCCTCAGCAAGCTACACGCTGACGGTCACGGCATTGCCGGAATTCAAGGCCTCATCAACGGGCTTGCCGGAAAATTCCTGACCTCGATCGTGGGACTCGTCTGCGCTACCGCCTTTACTCTGATAGAAAAGCCGCTCCTGTTTCGCTTATTCTCGGCCCATCAGCGGTGCACTCACTTAATTGATGATCTGTTTCCGCGAAAAACACTGGAACAGATCCTCGAAGGAATGACGGGGACCCTTCGTCGACCCTCTTCGCTGGAACAGGGATCGAAATATGCTCCCCCCCTACCCTATCAGCCAGCACCTGACACACTCACCCTACCCTTGAAGGCAATGACAAAATCGGTGGATGCATTGACGCAAGAAATTCGCGCGCACCTACAGGCCGGGAGCGCACCGCCAGCCACCTATCCGATTGACGCCATCGCCAAGGCTTTCGCTCCGCTTATCCAACAGCTCGCGCTCGCATTGGCTCAACTGCCGCAACGATCTGAGCCTCCACCAACCCAGCGTTTTTCTGCACCCCAAGGGGTCGATGATCTGGTGGATGATTTGACCGCCAGGATCACTCAGAGGCCCCATCCCACAACAGGAGCCCCGGTTCGTCAAGGATGGCTGCAGCGACTCCGCACCTCGACACATCGACTAGCGCCACTTTCGGGAATCACACAAAGTAGAAGTATCAAATCCCGTGATCCACGATGAACTGTCCCCGGCCTTCCTAAACCACTGAGAAGACATTCCCTATGTACCCGAATAACCCCGGCTATCATTCGACAATTTCCCATACAACGACCAACGGGCTCATGGACTTGATGACGTCACTCGCCATTATTTTCGTCTTACTCCTTGCAGCCTCACTCGCACCACAAGCAGCCCAGGACGCTCCGACCGACACGCCAACACCCTCTCAGGCGCCTGTCGCCGATCCCGCGCCGCCGCTCATGAGCAATGTTCAAACCTTACTCTACGAGCACTTCGCGCAATTTGGACTCTCCGTGGACAACGACCCGCATGACCCACTGCTCATGAGAATCGTCATCCCCGAAGATCTGCTCAATTTTGAGTCTGGGAAAAGCACCTTGACGCCACAGGCGGATCGATTTATCACCGACATGATGCCACGCTATGCCGTCCTCGTCTGCGGGCCGATTGAGTCCCATGTCGACTCAGTCGTGATTGAAGGACATACCGACGATCGCGGCGACGACGCGATGAACCTGCGATTGAGCCAGGAACGCTCCTTCCGCGTGATGACGAAAGGCCTCGAGGTCATCGACCGCACAGAGCCAACCGTCTCACCATGCTTCCAACGGCTGACATCGGCGAGTGGCCGAGGCCGGCAAGATCTCATCGCTGATCCTGCGACCGGAGTGGATCGGGACAAGAGCCGGCGCGTTATTTTTAAACTTCGCCTCCGGCCCGCCCCAACACCACGCACTGTCCCACACACGTCCTAGTCGATCGAGATGCCGCTTTGACTGAGTCTCCGCATCGTGGTACGGTACACCACGATCTCCGAGAGGCAGCTACATCGCTCTCCTTCACGCCGTACCCTATCAAGATGTCGGTTTGCGTGAGTGAGTTGGGTGGCTCCACACAGAATCGGCTGCGTGTCTGTGCCCCGGCCGATACCAGCCCTATCTCACTGACGAGTCGACCAAGGAGGACACTATCGCACGCGCAGGAAAAACAACGATGGCGAAACGCGACCGTGAGAAGTCGCTTCAAACAATGCGGAAAGAAAAGGAAGAAAAACGTGCGCAGCGGAAAGGTGAAAAAGACGACCGCACGACAATTCCTGCAGGAGAAGATCCGGACTTGGAAGGTTTACAGTGGGGGCCGCAGCCACCCCTGTATTAGCACGGGAGCATGCGCGGGCCGTACAGACGGCCCGCGCCGCTCCTTAGGCAGGACGAACAAACCGATCGTCGCCAAGGGCTCCCC
>CAZXNN010000186.1:0-6547 GCA_964641915.1 uncultured Nitrospira sp.
GGACTTGGCTTTCCCGACCACCGCTTCGGTGAAGTAATCGAAGGTCCCGGAGTCGGATCCGGCGCCGAAGAGTTTCAACGGCTGGTCCGGCCAGGTCGGGCGGATCTGGTTCCACTTGGTCACCCGGCCTTGCGCGGAGGGTTCCCATATCGTTTTCAATTCCGCCACCGTGATCGAATCGATCCAGGCGGCTTGGGGACTCACCGCGATCGTCAAGGCGTCGAACGCGATCGGCAACTCGACGAATTGCACGCCTCCGGCCTTGCAGGCTTCCATTTCGCCGGTGGAGATGGGTCGCGAGGCGTCCTGCACATCGATCTCGCCGCGGCAGAACTTTTTGAAGCCGCCGCCGGTTCCAGAAATCCCGACCGTCACACGAACCGACCCGCGTGTCTCCTTTTGGAACTCCTCGGCCACCGCTTCGGTAATAGGAAAGACCGTGCTCGACCCGTCGATTTTGATGAGCGTCGTCGAGGCAGAGAACAACGGGGAGGGCAACCCGGTCACAAGGAGGCCGCCCGTGAGACATATAAGGCTGAGGAGAAGCACCGGTGACGTTCGACTCGACGGACCGTTTCTCATGCGCGCTACCTTTCCTGTCCGGCCGAACCTAACGGAATACAACATCCTATCCACTGGGACGCTACGCCTGCGCGTTTCCCGGAACATTACGATCAGGTTAAGACTGGGTTAACTTCTCTGTATCATCCCGCGATTCAGGGCAGGGCGCGGGGAGCCGGAGACCGCACGTCTCGTCCTAGCTGCACTAGATCGATCACCACCACACGGCCTTGATCGATATAAGGCCAGCCCCATCGCTCGTCTTCCGGCACGACGGAGGTCGCGGGCTCGAACAGGGTCTGAAACCCCGTGCGGCTGATCGGAAGGAGCGGGCTCTCGACGGGATCGATTTCAGACACGATACTCTGGCTCATCGCTTCCGACGGCTTGGTGCGGTTATTGGCTAGAACCACATACAGATGCGAGCCGTGCACAAAGAGGCCGCCCGACGTGATCGCCAGCCCGACTGCCTGAGTGGAAACCCGCCGATAGAACGTGACCAGTTCATGCGGCTTGGCATCGGCCAGCGCCCGGCTGAGATGCGGCCCGAGCAGATCCTGCTCCTCTTTCGAAAAGGCGGCACTCAGAGAGGCCTCGCCGGTCAGGACCGACGGAACGAAGGAACTTCTCGACCGGACCCGCAGCCCCTGGAGCACAGACCGGATCGTTTCAGAACTGATCGCCGCCGGATGACCGTGCCCAGACCCGGCCTTGCCGTCGGATTGAATCCGGATCACCGTCGCCGGATCGTGATAGACCGCGCGGGGAGGCGGACCAGCCGCGCAGCCGCTCAACAGCGAGACCGTCACGATCGCCGGCCATCCCCTCCATCCCTGCATAGTCTCTCTCGGCTCCTCGTTGAAGGCCGCCCGGCGCGCCGGGCGGCCCGATGACGAAACAGCGGCATTCCTGACGGAATGCGTCAGCGTCCCGTGTAGGCGGTCAGAAGACTCTGGCCCAGCAGCTCGGCGTTCTTTGAAATCTGTGCAGGGGTCAGGGGATAGAAGTTCGCCCGGGCGACGGTCTCCTGCCCCTGGCGGCTGTTCACAAATTTGAGGAATTCAGCGACCACAGGGTCGAGTTTTCCATCCGGCTTCTTGTTCACATAGAGATACAACGGCCTCGCCAGCGGATACTGTCCGCTGGATACCGTCTCAGCGCTGGGAAGAGTCGCACCCCCGTCCGATTCCGCGGCGAGCGGGACGATGCGCACCATGGAACTGTGAAAACCGACGCCGGCGTATCCGATGCCGAGGGGGTCTTGCGCGATTGCGAGAATTTCCGACGCCGATCCCGGCTGCTCCTGCACGTCCTCATGCAGTTCGCCGTCCACCAGCGCGACATGCCTGAAAAATTCCCGGGTGCCGGATTTCTTATTTCGCCCGTACAGATGCACCGGCTGCTGACCCCATTGATCCTTGAGCCCCACCTGTCCCCACATGGTGACATGGTCTCCCTTCGCCCGTTTCAGGCTCGAACTGAACAGCGCATCCACCTGTTCGAGCGTCAAACTGCGGACCGGATTATCGTGATGCACATACAAGGCGACCGCATCCATGGCAATCGGTATGCCGATGGGCTCGTAGCCATGGTGACTGACGAATCCCTTGACTTCCTGATCGGTCAATGGCCGGGAGGAGGCCAGCAAGCCGGCGCTGCTGGTGCCCTCGGTGCCCCGGCCGATGGCCTTGTCGCCCCGGCGTTGGAACGACAGGTCCAGCATGAACTCACGAATGGCTTGGCTGGATCCCAACCCCTCCACTCCGAATTTTGCCTTGGGCTGAAAGGAGGAAAACGAGGCGGCCAGCTTGGCCATGAGCGGTTGCATCGTATCGGAGCCGGCGATCGTCACGCGTCCGCCGATGCCTGGAGCGGGCTGGTACTGTTCGGATATGGTGTCGCTGCTCGCCTGAGCCAGTGCATTGACCTGTTCCGCTCGGACCCAGTCGCCACCCGGCTCCCATGACAGCAGGGCCAACGCTATCGCACACCCATAGGGCACTCGTCTGGCGACACTTATCTCTTTTTCTACTTTCCGTTCGATCATAATCTCCTCTCTTTCAAGACTCCTCAGAATCAATTAAAAAAGAACTGGGCCTGGAAGCGCAGCAGCGAACCGTCGAACGAATCCTGGGCCCTGTTCAGCGCCAGCGTCTCGTTAACACCATCCTTCAGCATCAGCTCGGTGACGAACCGCCAGTGCGTGTCCGGTTCCCAGACCAGACCGAAATTCCAGGTGCGCGACTGCCCGTCCGGCGCCCCGTTGATCGATTTGATGCCGCCGTAATATTCGCCGTATCGGACATAGGGGGTGAGCATGCCGACATCCGAATAGCGCCAGGTATAGTAGCCCTGCACGTACCCGCCGATCAGCGGCTTTTCTTCAATTACGGTCGTGGTCTCATTCCGTTTGGCGTTCTTGCCGATCGTACCCTCGGCGAGCAAACCCCAGGGCTGCGGCGGCGTCCAGACATAGGCCGTGAGGCGCTCGTCCGTGGTGTCGCAGCCCCCCTGCCTGTTCAGGCCTTGACTGCATTTTGCCGTGGCGGTGGTGCTGGTCGGAGCGCCGGCGCCGCTCACGGAAAAGACACCGCGAAAGGCCATGACGCCGGCCTCCAAGAGACGCCCATTGGGCAGTTCAAAGGGGTAGGCAAGTCGGACACCGATATGTTTATTGCCGTTCAACTCTGCCTTGTTCCGGCCCTGCCCGTTGTAGACCATGAGGCCGAAGACTCCATAGTCGCCGGGGCCGTTGTGATAGGCCGCCAATTGAGTAAACCGTTCCTGGGCGATTTTAGGGCTCCAATAGTAGGCGATGCCAAGATCCCGCTCGCCCGGCGCTCCGCTCTGAATCGATTCATGCCGGTCGAGTTCCTGCCGGTTGGTGCTGGAGCGGTAGGTATCGAAGGCATTCGGGACACGATGCTGGCCGAACCGCAAACGATGAACTTTGTCTTTTGTCAGGTAATAGTCCGCGTACGCATCGATAATTTCTCTATTGAACATGTTCTGCGCCGATTGATCGCCTTCAAATGCCCCTTGGAGGAAGAATGCCAACCGTTCCGAAATCTGGCCTTGAAAAACGAGGCGAATACGGCGGAAGTAGAATTCACGAGATTGGCTGGTTGCCGTGCCATCGCCGAGCGGAATGCTGAATTTGCCGTCTGTCGCTCCGGCCGCGATCCGAAACTGCGTATAGCCATTGATTCGAATGCGTTCGTACCAGCGAGGATTGCCGGCCAGCCCCGCTTCCGCGGTCTGTTCGAAGGCGCGCCGTTCCTCATCCGCTTTCAGGCGAATCCAGTCGTCCTGAGTAATCACGCCTTTTTCCAGCAGGAGATTTTCGAGATTCGTGCTTTCAATGGTGAGGCGTTGACCGGCCCCGGCCCGTTGGCTTGTGTCGGCTACCGGAGTGGCTGCCGAACCGGCTTGAGGCCCTGCGGCGTCGAGTTCTGCCGCAACTGCGGCCTGAGTAATCCCAATACCCAGTATGAAGACCAGGCACACGACGGAAGTCCGTCGCAAGGCAGTAGGTGAACACACCGCGCGTTTGTCATTCAATAGTTTCGATAGTTTCCGGATCTGCACGCGTCCTCCTTCTTAGTTGAATCGGCTTCGTGAGCACATCGTCGTCTCACGCAGGAGTATCGGTGCCGAAGGTTATGATCCGGTGACAAACGTGTTACGCAATTGTTAACTTTGTCTTTGCGATCGATGACAGGGGAGAGATCGGCTGGTCAGAACACTCGCAGATACTTCACGGTGCTTTCGCCCTTATTCGCGTCGCGCTGGAGCACCACCCAGGAGGTCTTCGTCACCTCGTTCACGCTGATCGCGAGCCGGGCCGAAAAAAATTCGCTTTTGACATCGTAGCCGCTTTGCGTCGCGCGTAGTTTCGCGCCGATTTCCTGAAAACTGCCGATACGATCGAGATCTTCCTTCTTCTTATACGGCCGTCCCTGGATGATTTCTGCCGCCATGGATTGCGTGATCGCCGGATCCAGAGCCTGAATTACCAGAGGGTCCGCTGTATTCAGATTGACCAGCGCGCCGCCTTCCTGCGGAAATACCGTCACATACCGCGCGAGCCGGTCGGCAATCTCCGGTGTAAAGCCCTTGATCAGCCGCAAATCGCCCAGACCGGACAGCGGCGCATTGGCTGCGCGATAGGGCGGACGCTGCGATTGATAATAAAGGCTTTCGGCTCCGGCCGGCTCCTGGATTTCATCCTGGTCCATCCAATCCACCACCGCATCGACCAGATCGGGACTGATCTGAAGCAGTTCGAAGAGCCGCTTGAATCGATCGATCTTGGCCTTTTTCTGAAGGGCGTCGCCGGCGGCGGCGGCCAGATCGTTCAGATTGAGCTTGCCCCGCTCATCCTCGATCTGGGCGCTCAGAAACCCGTCGCCGATCGCATAGTTTTTGATCGGCATGGCCCAGAGATCGGTCGGGGAGTCGTACGATTCCCCGGCTTGTTTATCCTTCAAGGCATCCTGCTGGAGGACGGCGCGGGCGGCTTGAATCGCGGCACGGGTGAGGGTGTGCGCTTTGAAGTTGTCGCGAAAGGCTGCCGCGTCGCGGTATTCGCGCCGGGCTTCGCCGTCGAATTCGAGAATCAGGGCTACCAGCAGGGCCAGGATGAGGAGGGCGAGCAGGAGCGCGACGCCGCGTTCATCATCCTTTGGCATAACTGACCACTCGGACAGTGGCATCGAGATTGACGGGATTGTCGAACTTCGGGCGGACTTGCAAATGCCTGACTTGCAGCTCATAGGGGGCCTGGTCGATCGCCAGCAGGAGCGCCATCAGATCCGGCAGTTGAATGCCATCCAGGCGAAGGTCAACCGCGGTTTCCTGATACCCTTGCGCCAGCGCCTGGACTTGCGGCTGCATCCCGGCTATCCGCTCCCGCACATGGGCCTGATTCGCCGCCTCTTCGATAAATGCCAGCAGAGAGAACCCTGCGTCGGTCACCGGCATCCGCTGTTCCGCGCGGGTCAGCCGCGCGCGCTTGCTCGCATAGTCGGCGCCCAACGCCGCCAGCTCGCCGCTCTCCCGCTGTTTCTTGGCCGCCTGGCGATCCAAGCGATTCATGCTGGCCAGCAGGGGATCGACGACCAGCAGGAAGAGCAGGCTCGCCACGACCACGCCGCCGCCGATCGACAAGATCGTACGTTCGCGTGGAGCCAGATGCGTCCACCGTTCCCGCAATTGGTGCATCATGGATGGACCACCGTCACGTTCATGCGAAACACCACCTGATTCGAGGACGCGCCCACCCGGGTTTCGCTCACGGCCACATCTTTGAAGATCCCGCCGGCCGAATAGGTCTGCTTGATCTTCTCCACGGCTTCGAATGAGGTCGTCTCGCCTTCGAGCAACACCAGCGGGCCGTCGATCGTCAGATCGCGAATCTTGACCGAGGCGCTGGGCGGCATCTGTTTCATGAAGGCCGCCATCGTGGCCAGCACATGCTGCTGCGATCCATCGACGACAGCCAGCGCCTTGTCGACCGCGCCAATGCGGAAACGGGCCTGATCCAATTCTTCTCCCGGCGCGGCCCCCGGCTCAAACAGTTGCGCATACTGCCCCTGAAGCGCTGTCTTCAGTTGTTGCACCCGCTGTTCTTTCAACGAGAGATGCGTCAATCCGTCCGCGAGAGCCAGTACCCCGAGCACCACGGCGCCCACGAGAGCCAGCCGCTTATCGCGGGCCGAGGTCTTGGACTGCGGAGCGTTCGCATCCGAGACGGCCTTCAAATCGAGGGCCAGACCGGCCGGTGTCGGCTTGAAGCGCCACTTCGGCCGGATCAGTTTCGGATGGATCGCCAACCCGAAGGCGATAGAAAAGGCGCGCGGGCTGTTCACCCCGAACCCCTGGCGCGGACCGACCGGATAGAGCCCCAGTTGATGCGCAACATATCCGCCGATTTCTCTGAGTTTGGCCCCTCCGCCGGAGACCCAGCAATGAGTCAGACGCCCCC
>CAZXNN010000187.1:0-6547 GCA_964641915.1 uncultured Nitrospira sp.
CCTCTTCACTCGTTGCGGCCTTGCTGGACGGCCGTTTTGAGCAGCCTGTCAGTATTGCACTCTCTAGTCTCAAATGCTGTGGGCCATCGCCGCTTCCGTGACAACGTCTGACGGATCTGCTATCTACGTGGCCATCACGCGCTTCTTCTCCGACTGCCTATGACTCGTCCACAACTCTTTACAGTCGTCTTCTTCGCCCTCCTAGCGCTGTTGCTCTATCAGATCGGACTGATCTTACAGCCATTTCTATTTCCAGCCATGTGGGCAGCGTTGTTAGCGCATTGGGTCTTCCCATTGCATCGTCGATTGACGGCGCTGATGAGCGGGCGCGATGCGTTGTCTGCCGGTTGTTTGACCATCGGCGTGCTGACGGTGGTGGTGGTTCCGGTGGTCTTGATGAGCGTGGTCTTGGTGCGGGAGGCGGTAGCGGTGGAGCAGACTATCCATGAGTGGATTGTCGCCGGGGGCGTTCAGCAGTTACCCGAGCGGCTGGCGGCGGTACCGGTGATCGGCAGCTGGCTGCGTTCGTTGGTGTCGGGCGGCAATGGGCAACTGGTGCCGATGGAGGACTCCGTGGTGTCGGGAGCCAAATGGTTAAGCCAGTTTTTGGTGAGTCAGATGGGGGATCTCCTGAAGAATGCGGTGGTCCTCGTCAGCAATTTTTTCATCATGCTGATGGTACTGTTTTTCCTGTTCAAAGACGGCGAACGCTGGATGGACTCGCTGTATGAGCTCGTCCCCATGGACGGGTCGCATAAACGGAAAATTCTCACGCGGCTCGATCAAACGGTCCGGGCGGTCGTGAAGGGCATGCTGGTTACCGCGCTGGTGCAGGGCGTGCTGGCCGGGTTGGCGTATCTCGTGTTGAGTGTGCCGTTCCCGATGGTGTTGACGGCGCTGACGATCGTGCTGGCGCCGATTCCGTTCGGTGGGACCGCCTTGGTCTGGGGGCCGGTTGTGCTGTATTTCTTCGCCGTCGGTGCCGTGGGGAAAGCGTTGGGCATGCTGGCCTGGGGCGTCGGCGTGGTGTCGATGGTCGATCAGTTTCTTCGGCCGTGGCTCATTGGTCAGGATGTCCAGATTCCAGTGCTGCTGTTGGTCCTTTCTGTGCTCGGCGGACTCGGATTGTATGGGCTGTTGGGATTGTTTGTCGGTCCGATCATCATTAGCCTCTTCATGACGGCGATCCAGATTTATCGGGAAGAGTATTTCGTTCCCGATGCCGCTCAGGTGCAGAGTGCTCCTCCAGCTTCCTGACATCCACCTCCTCGCGCCGTTCCATCTTCCGCTCCGGTAATTAGTCCAACGGAATCGTGATTGCGACGGCACCCATCACGTCGTTCGTCTTGAAGTCCCGCTTCGGACTCAACGGGTGGCTGTTGTGGCATGACACACAGGCCGCGGAGACTGCACGATCCGGATAGATGGCTTGAAAGAATTGCTTCTTTCCGCTCGACACAATGCCGGTGACGGGGCGATCCGGTTGTTTGGCCAGCGCGATGAGGGCATTCCGTTCGAAATCCGTTGCCGGGGCGTTGCGCTGATAAATCGGAGAGAGGCCGATGAGGCGATAACGGATGCCCCGTCCGCTTTCGGCAACCATTTTCCCCGAGTGCTGCAGGAATTGGGCGGGGAGCGGCAGGGCGTTATCCTGTTCCCAATGTTCGGTGGCGTTGACGATATGCTTGTCCTGCATCCGGGTCACCACGAGCGTGGTGTAAATCGTCCGGTCGGCCTGGATGATGGCGTGCACGTAGTCGGCGACCTTTTCCGGTGAGATGCCCGGCAGGACCGGCGGTTCTTTCGCCAGCGGCGGAATGGGCGCGAGCAGGAGCCCCGCGACTAGGAACGCGACGGCTGCGGCTCCGAGCGTGGTGACGAAGCGGTGCATGTGCTCTCCTCGGGTGACTGGGTGCGGATCATCGGCAGTGTGACGAGGCAGGTTGTGCCTTCCCCCACGCGGCTCTCGATTCGCAACTCTCCGCCGAATTTCCTGATGATGCGCCGGGAGACGGTCAGGCCCAAACCCGACCCTTCCCCTTGTCCTTTGGTCGTAAAGAACGGGTCGAAGATTCTTGCGAGATACTGCGGGGCAATTCCAGTGCCGGTGTCTGTGATTTTGACCGTGCCCAGTTGATCCGTTTGCGTGGTGACGATGGCCAGGGTGCCGGCGCCTTTCATTGCCTGAACAGCATTCATTAAGAGATTCATAAGGGCTTGCTGGAGTTGGTCGGGGATGGCCATGACCATGGTCACTCCGGTGAAGGTCTTTTGGATGGCTATCTGAGTCAGGTCGGTGGCGGTCTGCATGGCGGCGAGGGCGTGCTCGATCGTGGATTCCACGCACACCGGAATGCGCTGGGCTGAGGTGTCCCGCGCGGTGATGCCGGTGAAGTCGCGGATGATGGCGGCCATCCGGCGCCCTTGGGTGACGATATCGCGGGCGTGTGATCGGGCGCGGGCGAGATCGGTTTCATCCTGAATGGCTTCTCCCAGGCCCAGGATCCCGAATAATGGATTATTCAATTCATGTCCGATGCCGGCGGTCAGTACGCCGAGGCTGCCGGATTTCTCGGCTTGAATGAGTTGGTCCTGCATGTGGCTGTCATCGGTGATGTCGCGGAGCACAAGCCCGCTGTGCGGTTCTTCTCCCGGGCGGCTGGGCAGGCGAAACCACAGATAATGATACGTCCGTGAGCCAATCCGGAGCTCCGCCCGGTCACGGTTCCCCTCGCTGCCGCCGGCTTGAGCCAGGGGATCCCGTGGGGCGTTGTTTCGAACCGGTGCGGCTGCATCCCCGGAAAATTCTTGGCGGAGTTTGGCTTGGCTGGCGCTATCGAGCGGAAGCACGGTGAACAGTGACAGCGGCGGCGTCGCGTCGGGTGCGAGGTGGAAGGTCTCACGAGCGGCCTGATTCACGTAGTGGACGGATTCACCGGCATCGACTAGGACGATGGGCGTCGGGACCGCATCCAGGATCTGATCGGTGGACTGCCGGAGGTAATCCACTTCTTGCGTTTTCAAGGTCACTTGGTCGGTCAAGCCGGCAAATGCGGCTTCCAGTTGAGCGTTCATGCGGGTGAATTCGTCGGCCAGATCTTCCAATTCATCGCCGGTGCGAATGTCGATGGCGGTTTGGAGTTCTCCTCGTCCGATCGCTTGAGCGGCCTGTTGCAGCGCGCGGACCGGCGTGACGATGCGGCTGGCGGCGACGTAGCCCAGCACCGCGAGGAGCACGACGGCGACGCCGCCAAAGACCGTCATCCAGGTAAAGAGATGTTGGATCGGCGCAAACAGTTCATCGGACGATTGCCAGACAAAGGTATGCCACGAGCCGCCGCTCAGCGATCCATTCGTCGCGCGGCTGGTCTCCGGCAGGGGTGCGAAGCCGATGATCGACGCCGTCTTGCCTCCGTGTCCGTCGCTCGCTGCCTGGGTCCAGCCGGGCTGGAGCGGAGTGATGAGGGGAATCAGGCTTTGGTCGGATAGTGAGACGCCGGTTGGGAGGATCGGGCAGCTCATCACGATGCCCCGGCTATCGATCAGCATCACATGGCCGGTTTTCCCGAACCGGATGGGGTGGGTGGAGGGGGAGAAAAACTCTCTGGCATCGATCACGCGATGCAGCACGCCGATAACTTCGTAGTGGAGGCTGTCCATGACAGGGACGGAAATGGTGAACGCATACGTATCGGCCTGGGCATGGAAGTGGACGTCCTCGATAAATAATTTCCCCGCTCCGTTATTGAAGGCACCCTTCCACCAGAGAGTGTCGCCATGGCGGTAGTTCGGTTTGGCCTTCATGGAGGCGACGAGGGTGCCATGGCTATCGGCCAGGAACAGCATCTTCGTGGCCGAGCGCATGACTTGCGGCAGGAGGTGATCAGGTTCGCTGTGGGCGCCGGAGTAATACTCACGCAGAAGCCCGGCCATCAGATTCTCAGTGACCGCCTTGACCATGGCGGGGTCGCGTGTTGCCCAATGTGCGGCCTGTTCGGTGTCGGAGAGGTTTCCCAATCCAGGGGGCAATGCCGAGGTGCCGTCCCGGCGTCGTTCCAGCTCCTGAACGATTGCAGGATCATTCGCGATGCGGGAAGTGCGGGCCACTTCTTCAGCGGTGACGAGGTCAAGTTTGCGAGCGGCCTCGGTTGCGAGCGCCTTAAAGCTTTCGCCGTTGACGTCACGGATTTCTTGCGACCCCTGCCAGAAGGCCATGCCCAGTCCGATGACGAGCGGGACGATACCGACGAAGAGCATCGAGAGGATCAGCTTGGCTTTCAACCCCCATCGGGTCTCGCGCGGTGCGTGTGGCGGGCGTGCCGGCCTTGGTGTCGTCATGGGGGTCACGTCTGTGCTGTTCGTGGCAAGGTGATGGTAAAGGTGCTGCCGATGCCGACGTCGCTGGTCACCGCAATGGTGCCGTGCATCTGGTGAATCACATGCTTAATATTATACAGGCCCAGGCCGGTACCTTTCCCGGGAGGTTTGGTGGTGAAAAACGGTTCGAAGATCTCGTTGAAGAGCTCCGGGGGAATTCCGCAGCCTGTATCGGCGACCTGAATCGCCACGTGATCCTGCTCGATCGTCGTTCGAAGCGTTAAGGTACCGCCGCGCTCCATGGCCTGGATGGCGTTGGTGATGAGGTTGACGGAGACATGGAGCAGTTCGTCGGGATGTCCCGTGGCTGCCGCGTCGGGAGCATACTGTTTGACAATCTCGATGTCGTGGAATCCGACAGCATAGCGGGCGATCCTCAGCGCCTCATCGAGTTTGTTGTTGAGGGGGATCAGACTATGGTTGTGAGAGGCGGAGCGCCGTCCGTAGGCTGTGAGGTCGCGGCAGATGCCCGTGGTACGCTTGACGGCCGCGATAATGTCCGCCGCCTGCGCGTGGATGACCTCGAGGTCAGTTTCTTCGGTAAGGTTTTCCGCAAGCCCCAGAATCAATTGCAACGGGTTGTTGATATCGTGGGCGATGCCGGCGGCAAAGGAGCCGATGCCGGCCAACTTTTCCGCATGCAGCAATTCTGCTTGCAAGGCCGATTCATGTTGAACGAGTTCCCAGAGAATGCGGGAGGCGGATCCACTCAGTACGTCTGCGTCGGGCCGGGCGTGCCGGCGGAGGATCGTTCCTAAGGCGGGGTCGCCGGTCACATCGAGAATCAGTTGCACGCCGTGGTTCTGGATGAGCTCGGTGATGTGGGGTACGACCGGCACGCGCAGTTCGCGGGCCCGCTGCAGGCCGGGTGCCTCGGGGTTGCAATCGGTGATGCCGATGATCTCGATGGCCGGAATTTGGTGGAGCAGATCGAGGAGCGCGGTCCCCCCCCGGCCTGCTCCCAGAATGGCGACTTTGGTGGGCGTCACGTCTGTGGGGTGGGTGGTCGTCATGGGGGTGAGGGCATCCTTGTCTCGTGAGGTCGGGGAGGGCCGGTGTACGGTCCTCCCCTCCGGATCCTGCGTAGATACCTGCGGCGCTGACGAGTTCATAAGGGTGCCAGTTCACGCTGCTCCATCGCACGGGCGACGGAGGCTTTCAGCTTTTCTCCTTCAACGGGTTTCACGAGATAGTCGACCACGCCTTGCCTGAGTAACGACGTAGCCATGTCGGTGTCGGGGAATCCGGTCAGGACGATCAGTGGCACGCGGGGGTAATTCTGCCGGAAGTACGCAATCGCTTCGATCCCGTTGACCTTCGGCATACGGATGTCGCACACCATCACGTCGAGCAGCAGCCGGTTCTCTCCGCTATTGATAGTCTCAATGGCTTTCTCTCCGTTCTCGGCCTCCAGCACGTCATAGCCCGCTTTCTGCAAAGTCATCTTTACGACTTTGCGGATGTCCGGCTCGTCGTCCACGACTAGGACTCTTCCGTTGCAGGCATCTCCTCCGACAAAGAACCCTGATTTGAATTCAGACATGGTAGCCTCCTTGATGGTGGGTGATGGAATGGGTTGGAGCCGTCTGGTTCATACTTGTTCTCCTACAGTGGTTAATGAGCAAGCCCGATGCCTCGCATGACGTGATGAAAATCCGGTGCAAATGAATGGATTGCGACTGGTCATCCTATTGGCCTGACTCTTCTTGGTGGATATCCACCACCACCGTTGGTTTATAGGCACCAGGTGTAATGGTATTGTCGTGAGGTCATTCATCGTCATGAGTCATCTGAGTTGTTCAGTGATGGATGAGGGCCGGGCTATGCGAATTGCGTTTCCAGTCTGCCCTCGGGTATCCTCATCCAAATAGACGGAGGCCGTGCATGATTACACCGGAAGTGTTGACTGAGTTCGTTCGGAAGAGTATGCCGGATGCGGCGGTGACGGTCACCGATCGCACCGGAACGATGGACCATTTGAAAGTGATAGTAGTGTCGGAGGCGTTTCGGGAGAAGAATCTTCTGGATCGGCACCGGCTCATCTATCAGGCGCTGGATGTGCCGTTGAAGGATGGACGGATTCACGCGCTGGAGTTGACAGCTCGCACTAAAGATGAAGCATAGGAGGATACGATGGCCGAACCGATAGAAGATGAGATCCAGAAGGAAG
>CAZXNN010000188.1:0-6492 GCA_964641915.1 uncultured Nitrospira sp.
GCCGAAGCGATTTTTGACCGCACGGAGAATCCGATAGCTATGGCCTTTATCGCCCTCGAAATAGAGCACCGTATCGACGATGTGTTCCAGCAGCCGGGGGCCGGCAATCGCCCCTTCTTTCGTCACATGACCGATGATGAAGACCGGCACGCCCGCCCGTTTCGCGAAGGACATGAGCTGCCCGGCGACTTCCTGCACCTGGCTGATACTGCCGGGCGCCGATGTGATCTGTTCGGTATAGACCGTTTGAATGGAATCGACGACAAGCGCGGCCGGTTGAATCTCCTGCACCGCTTTGAGAATTTGCTCCAGCGAGGTTTCCGCCAGGATCAAGAGGTTCGGATGTTCGATACCCAGCCGTTGCCCGCGCATCTTGATCTGGCGGGGCGACTCTTCTCCCGATACATACAAGACCGGCGCTTCCTTCGAGGCCAACCGCGGTAAGGCTTGCAACAACAACGTGGTCTTGCCGATACCGGGATCGCCGCCGATCAGGATGACCGCGCCGGGAATCACACCCCCGCCCAATACCCGGTCGAACTCGCTGATCTGCGTGAGCCGGCGGTCTTCCCCCACCACTTCGATCTCGGCGATCGGCGTGGCCTTGGCCTGCGCCATCTTCATGGCCACCGGACGCCCCTTGCCCGTCGGCGCCTGCCGCTCTTCTTTCATAGTGTTCCAGCCGCCGCAATCGGGACAGCGCCCGATCCATCGCGGCGATTGATGTCCGCAGGACTGGCAGGAAAAACTGGTCTTCGCACGCATTCAGAGAAGCCTCACAACATAGCGGAAACCTGGATCTATACTAGTCGAAAGCTAGTTACAAAAGGAAGGTAAGCGGCTACCTCTCAAGCAGAGGAGCAATGGCTGGTGACTCCATCTCTACCAGGCACGGAACAACCCCTCGATCACGATCCGGGTTTCTTGCCAAAGAGCTCGTCGACAAGTGACTTCAGTTTTTCACTTGTCGCACCGAACTTGTCCAATCTGCCTCCGCCCCAACGCGCATCATAGATTGCCTCGCCGATCAGGTTAAGCTGGTTATAAACCTTGATCTCTGCGTAGGTCAGGTACATGGCTAGATCCCAACCCCAATTAGCCGAATAATCGAGATGATAGGTGCAGTCTGAAGCCAGGTCGCCGTCAAATGTTCGAGTCTTGACCCCATGGGTGCGGACCTGCGCTTCCAGCTCAGGAAGAAAGCCCTCCATCAGGACTCTTGAGTTCTTTCTGATACAGAGATCGGACACCCTTCCCTCACCAACGGGTTTCACGGACGTTGTAATGGAACACCCTGACAGAGCGATGAGAAGACCGAGACTAACAAGGGCGATGACTCTCATGACACACCTCTCTAAGGACTAGGATGCACCGTCCTCTCGAATCACACGACGACTACAGCTTTTTCCGTATCTCTTTCCACTCCTTCGCCACCTTTGCTTTGCGGGGAGCTTCGCCTTTCGCCGGCTCAGGAACCATCACAGCTTCCAACCGTCGTTGGAGAAAGGCCTCGGCGAAGGCTTTGGTCCGGCCGATGCCTGTCTTGACGGTTTTCCATCCAGCCGCATGCATTTCATCGAGTTTTGATCCAAACGCCTGCTCGCCCCCCGGCACAACCAGGACATAGCCGGTAGGAAACTTGTGCAATTTCAGCCAAGCCCGGGAAGACTCGCTGGCCTGAAAACGATCGCCGCCGAAGGAGGCCGACGGCACGACATACATCACGCGATAATAAAACTGGGTCAGTTTCCCGAGCTCATCGGCCGCGTCGGGCATCGGCGTCCCCTCCGGCTCGGGTTTACTGCGGGCATCCGATACGGCCTTCTTCGTCTGCGGCGCGTCCATAAGCGCGGCCAGCTCTACGGCCACGATCGGATTCCGCCGTTCCCAGATCGCGAGATGCCCCAGGCCTTCGGTCGGGGCCACACGAGGACTCTCCGCGACCCGCACCTGCACCGGAATGATGCCCTGCGCCTTCGGAATGAACGGCAGCCGCGCCGTCCCGTCTTCACCGGTCACCGCGGTCGCCACCACTTTGCCATAAACGAGCAATTCGAGCGGCTCGCCTCCCAGCCCCGCGGGGGCCGCCGGCCCCTGCGACAGCAGCCGCGCTTCGACCATCACCGTCTGATTGGGTGACGACAAACTGTCGGCCACTAGGAGCGTTGCCGGAGCGGTTCCCGCCGCGTGGGCAGGCACAAGAGGATTGATGGCGATGGAAAGGAAAAAGAGACAAGTGGCGTGGAAGAAGCGTTGCATGACCTCACGCACAGACATTAGGCGCGCAAGGCGGCCAGAACCTCGTCGACGTGGCCATCGACTTTGACCTTCCGAAAGATGGCCTTCAGCTTGCCCTCGGCATCGATAACGAACGTGCTCCGTTCGATGCCCATATATTTCCTGCCGTACATGCTCTTTTCTTTGTAGACGTCGTAGGCCGTGGCCACCGCCTTCTCCAGGTCGCTCAGCAGCGTGAACGGAAGGGCATACTTGGCGATAAATTTCTGGTGGGATGCCTGCCCATCGAAACTCACCCCGATCACGACCGCGCCCGCCTTCTTGATCGACGCCATCGCATCACGAAAGCCGCACGACTCTTTGGTGCAACCGGACGTATCGTCTTTGGGATAGAAATACAGGACGACCTGCTTGTCCTTCAGGCTTTTCAACGTGACCGGCTTCCCATCCTGATCCGGCAAGGAGAATGCCGGCGCCTTCATCCCAACTGCAAGTTCCTTGGCCATACGCATGATCCTTTTTCCGTATGAACTACCGCGGTCCGCTGCCGATGCCGGGCCGCGAGGTTCCGTAGGGATGCTCTTTTGAACTTTTCGGCACGGCAGGATTCCCATAGGGCGACAATGCCGGGGAGTCCCAGATGGTCTTGTCACCGGGCGCCAGATTGGCCGCCTCAAGAAAGTGCTGGCGTGCGGCTTCGGTATCGCCCAGGGCATTGAGCGCCAACGCAAAGTTGTAGTGGGCTTGACCGGACTGCGGCGCGACGGTCACGGCCTGCTCGAAATATCTCTTGGCGTCCTCAAACTGTTTCGCCTGGTAGGCCTGAGTGCCTTGCTCCGTGGCGGTAATCGCTTGCGGCTTCACACCGCCATCCACGAGCGCCAAGGGCACGAACACGCGCGGCTTCGGCTTCGATGAGCAGGCTCCCATCGCCGCCAACGCGAATACCACACAGACGGTCGTCAGAAGCTTCATCGTGCCTCCCTGCATGCCGCTAGCCCTTTCCATGCTTCCGCATTTCTTCCTCGAATGTCTTCCGGTAGAGCACGTCCCACTCGGAACTCCCCTCGACAATGCCGCGAGAATAGGAGGCCAGTTTCGCGCGCACTTTCCGGTCGACCCCCTCTTCCTGCGCCAGCTCGACCGCCAGCACCCGCTTGATGTCTTTCAGCATGCGGGCATCATCGCCATTCTGGCTGATCAGCGGGCTTTTCTTCACCGCCTGAAGAATGACGTGGGAGAGATGACTGACTTTTTCTTCACTCAACATAATGGAGACTCGTGGTTCCCCGCGCGCGCCTCGTCGTTCGCAGACGCTTCACGCGTTAAAGAATGATGCCCCTCTCGCGCACCAGCTTCGTTTTGATCATGGTGAACATGCGCTGATAATCGACCTGTCCCTGCTCGATTTGCTTCTCATAGGCCTTGAGCATTTGCCGGACCTCTGCATTCAGCAGGTCTTCGATCGCCAACTCCGCCGTAATGACCTGCGCCAACGATTCGACGAACGCCTTGCGATCGCCCGTCACGTCGAGCTGGCCGTCCTGCTGGAGGTGCCCGACCACCGACTCAGCCATGTGATGAACCCGGTCCTTTGAGATGCGCATAGGCTAGACTCGTTCGACGCGAATGGTCGTCGCCTCCATGACCCGGCGGAACTGCGTCGCATCGCCCACGATTTTCCCAATCACGTTCACACGATCCGCAGGCACCGGATCCGGCCCCATGCTCATCGGCGTCCGGCCGAAGAAAATCGCCAGGACCTGTCCAGCGCCCCAATAGGCGACATCGCCGACTTTCACTTGGTTGGTCGCGGTTTCACGATAATCTTTGACCCCGGCCAATTTGAAGTAAAACTCCTCGCCCCAGGTGTTGACCGGCGCATCGACCGGCAATGCGGCGTACACCTCCCCGGCAGTCTTCGAGCCCTTCAGTTCGGCTTCAAGTTGCACTCCGCCCACGGTGATGCGAATGCGCTTTACTGGATCTGTCGTCATAATGTATTCGATGTGTTGGTATGGATAATCTGGTTGATTGCGGCCTGCAAATGTGACGTCGAACTCTAACCGGTCTCCTGGGTGAAATCAAGGCAGCGGAGTAGCCCCGGCTTTCGCGCTCCTGCTAGAATGCCGCCGCATGTTACCCTCAACCTTTGTGATCCTCCCGGGCATCGGAGCTGTGACCGAACGGCGCCTCTGGCAAGAGGGCCTGCTCACGTGGAACGATTTCCTGAGCCAACCGGGGATTCCTGGGATCTCCGCTCAACGCAAACGGTGGTACGATCAGGAACTCAGCCAGGCGCAAGCCGCATTCGACTCCGGGCGCCTCGACTATTTCACCACACGTTTGCCCAGCCGTGATCATTGGCGGTTCTTCGAACTGTGCGAACCCCGCGCGCTGTATCTGGACATCGAAACCACCGGAACCTCCCCGCATGACGGGGAGGTAACCGTCGTCGGATTGCACCGGCGAGGTGAAACCGTCTGCCTGGTCCGTGGAGAGACCCTGACGACGGAACGGCTTCAAGCAGAATTGGACAGTTGCACGCTCCTCGTCACGTTTTTCGGAACGAGCTTCGACGTGCCGTACCTGCGCGCTAAATTCCCCGACCTCAGATTCTCCATGCCGCATTTCGATCTCTGCTTCGCCGCCCGGAGATTGGGACTGCGCGGCGGACTCAAACAGATCGAACGGGAACTTGGGATCGAACGGGATTCGGCCCTGCATGGTCTGGATGGATGGGATGCCGTGCGACTCTGGATGCAATGGCGCGCGGGCGATGCCGATGCACGGGCCCTGCTGCTGGCTTACAACGAAGCCGATACCGCCAACCTCGCGCCGCTGGCGAAACACGTGTTCGAGGATATTCTCCTTCGCTTCGGCCCGGCATCAGTGGGAGCCTCTATGCCTCCACAGCGGGAAAGACAGGACTGTCACGCATGAACGCATGGGTGGGAATCGGACGGAGCGACATCGGCCTTGTCCGCGCGATGAATCAAGACGCCTTCGTTACGATGGACGGACTCGGATTCTGGGCCGTGGCCGACGGCATGGGCGGCCATGCCGGCGGTGACGTCGCCGCTCAGTCCGCTATTGCCACCGCCACCGCGCGGGCCGAACTCTTTGCAGATCCGCTCCGCACGGGACAATGCACACCACAGGATTTTCTGCAGGATGTCATGACGCAGGCGCACGACGCTGTCCTGAAGCGCGCCCGGTTGGACCCTCGACTTGCCCGGATGGGAACGACCCTGGTCGCGCTCCTGATTACCGACGGAGCTTCGCCGACCGCGCACCTCGCCCACGTAGGTGACAGCCGCGGCTACCTGTTTCGAGACGGCCGTCTCACACAATCGACCAGGGACCATACGTTGATCGAACCCTATCTCGCCCGCGGAGTCGTCACTCCGGCAGAGGCCAAGACCCATCCAGAGCGGCATGTGCTCACGAAAGCGATCGGAATTTCCAACTCCGCCGAACCGGATCACTCCGCCTACCCGCTCGCACCGTCCGACATCCTGCTGCTCTGCTCGGACGGACTGACGAAGATGTTGGAGGATGCCGATATCGCCGACATCATGGCGCGCGCACAAGGCGATCCTATTCGAATCTGCGATCGCCTGATCGACACGGCGCTTACGCGCGGGGGCGAAGATAATGTAACCGTCATTGTGATCGCACACCGCTAAGCTTTTTCCGTCCTCACATCGTTGACAAGGCCCCTCCAGCCATGTAGCCTGATCCATCATTCACCAGAGACGTTCCCCAGCTTCCACTTACCTACGCTGAGTAAATTAAGGAATCTGTGATGCCCGACTTCTCTCGGATCGTTTCCTTCGTCTTGTCAGGATGTCTTTTCCTCACCGCTTCTCCCGGATTGGCACAGGATCACGCGGGCCCGGAATCGGTGATCCGCGCGTTGGTCGACGCCAATGCGGCACGCGACCTCGACGGCATGTCCCGGCTGATGGCGCACGATGACGATGCCACCGGCTACACCATCGGTGGGCGGAAATACGTAGGATGGCCGGAGCTGGAACGGGACATTCGCGACGAATTCGCCTTCGTCGAAAAACTGGAGATGCCCATCACGAACCTGAAAGTGTGGACCAAAGACGACCTGGCCTGGTTTGCGATGGAGTTGGACTATATCCGCTACGTCAACGAAGGCGGGCAGCTCCACCATACCGTGATCCCCCTGCGGGAAAGCGGCGTCCTCGAAAAGCGCCAGGGGCAATGGCTCCTGGTCTCATG
>CAZXNN010000189.1:0-6489 GCA_964641915.1 uncultured Nitrospira sp.
AGGCGCCTGCGTCCTCGGGATCATCGCAGATCCGGTCTCCATCCGGGTGCTGGAGTGGAACATCATCGTCCGGGGTTTCAACGAAGGGTATGTCGAGCCGGTATTGCCGGTCGTGAAGACGGGTAAGACCGTGGCCATCGTCGGGTCAGGTCCCTCCGGGTTAGCCGCCGCGCAGCAACTCGCGCGCGCCGGCCATAGCGTCACCCTGTTCGAAAAGTCCGATCGCATCGGCGGCCTGCTGCGCTACGGCATCCCCGATTTCAAAATGGAAAAGTGGGTGATCGACCGGCGGCTGGAGCAGATGAAGGCCGAAGGCGTCGAATTCAAGACCGGCGTGACGATCGGGAAAGACATCACCGGCGAACAACTGCGCAAGCAGTTCGATGCCGTGGGTTTGACCATGGGCGCCGAGCAGGCCCGCGAGCTGCCGATCCCCGGCCGCGAGCTGAAGGGCGTGCATCTCGCGATGGAATATCTCACCCAGCAGAACAAGCGGACGGCGGGCATTGCCGTGACGGATGAACCCATCACCGCCAAGGGCAAGCGGGTGATCGTCATCGGCGGCGGCGATACGGGGTCGGATTGTCTCGGCACCGCGCATCGTCAGGGGTGTCTGGAAGCCCATCAGTTTGAATTGTTGCCGGAGCCGCCTCCCTCCCGATCGAGTTCGACCCCCTGGCCCCTCTGGCCGATGCAGCTGCGGACCTCGCATGCGCATGAAGAAGGCTGCGACCGGCAGTGGAGTATCTCCACGACCAAGCTCACCGGTCACAATGGCCAGGTCACCAAGTTGCATGGAAATCGCGTGCAATTCGAAGGCGGCAAATTCACGCCGGTTCTAAACAGCGACTTCGAGATGGATGCGGATCTCGTGTTGCTCGCCATGGGCTTCACCGGTCCGGTGAAGAACGGCCTGCTCGACAGCCTCGGCGTGAAGTATGATCAGCGCGGGGCCGTGTCGGTGGACGAAGGCTTCATGACCAACCTCGACGGGGTCTTCGCCGGCGGCGATACCAAGCGCGGCGCCTCCCTCATCGTCTGGGCGATCGCCGAAGGCCGCAAAATGGCCGCGGGGATCAATCAGTATCTGCAAGCTGGAAAATCTGCAAAACAGACAGTGAAGTAAAGGGGACTGGCTCCGGCCTCGCCGGTGCCTGTCCCTGTTCTTGCTCCGCGGAAGCCGAGTTCGACGTATACGTGACAGCGGATCAACAGCTTCGTTACCAGCAGAACTTGTCGGGGCGAAAGCTTGCGATTGTTGTGCTGCCGACCAATCACGTTCGCATAATCGTGACCTTGCTTCCAGCCACGCAGCGGGGTGTAGCGCTTAGCATGCGAGCGTGGCATACTGAGACTCGAACAAGAAGGACCTCGTTCCAGGCGCCAGGCCGGTGAATTGGTGTTTCGACGCAGTGATGGGAGGGAAACCCGTGGCGAAGGTAGACGAACTCAAAACAGAAATCGAGAGACTTCCCCAAGAGCAATTCGCTGAACTCGTCCGGTGGCTGTCAGAAAAGGACTGGGAGCGGTGGGACAAGGAGATCGAAGCCGACTCTGCGGCTGGGAAGCTTGATTTCTTGGTGCGTGAAGCACTCGCAGAGAAAGCCAAGGGGACGCTCAAGGACCTGTGAAACATCGCACAACGGCTCGGTTTTGGGCTTGCTATGCGCACCTTCCAGAGGGTGTCCAGAGAGTGGCCCGACACAACTTCGATCTTCTGAAAGAAAATCCCGCACACCCGTCGCTGCACTTCAAAAAAGTTGGCAAACTGTGGTCCGTGAGAGTTGGCCCTCATCACCGGGCCCTGGCCGTTGAGGACGGGGAGGATTTGGTTTGGGTTTGGATCGGACCTCATGATGAGTATGAGCGGCGCATCAAGCAGCAGGGTTAACTCAGCGCTTCAGCGGCTCGCTTGCCGCGACCGCTGAGCTTTTGGCATTCGGGCGGCCCATGGACCATGACCGAACTTGGACGAGACAATGCATGGTTCTAGGAGCCATTGATTATGCTCAATGATCGTTAGGGCGATCGCCGAAGGCCGCAAAATGGCCGCGGGGATCAATCAGTATCTGCAAGCTGGAAAATCTGCAAAACAGTCAGTGAAGTGAAGGGGACTGGCTCCGGCCTCGCCGGTGCCTGTCCCCGTTCCCGCAGCCTGTTTTGATTCAGTCAGATTCGAGGAGCGTTTCTGTCATGGCAGACGAATCCTCTCCCTTCGGTCCCCTTCCGCATCCTTCTGAAAGTGCTGACCCGGAAACGTTTTTCGAGGCCTCGCTCGCGGCGACGCCTGCTCAACGGCTGGCCTGGCTGGAAGAAGCTCTTCACCTGGCCTATGCATCCGGGGCCTTGAAGCCGAGGCGATTCCTCAGCAAAGAAGAATGGGACGCGATGGGCTCATCGTCTCAATGATCGTCAGGGCGATCGCCGAAGGCCGCAAAATGGCCACGGGGATCAATCAGTATCTGCAAATAGGAAAATCTGCAAAACAGTCAGTGAAGTAACGGGGACTGGCTCCAGCATTGCCGGTGCCTGTCCCTGTTCCAGCTTCTTCAATGAGAATGAGTGCGACAAAGTTGCCAGCCGTCGAGCACTTTGCTTGCTCGTGAGCGGCCTTTCGACCTGTGACGTGGTCGCATGGGCCTCATTTGGCGAAGGTTCGTGGTCATTGTGGATTTCCAGACGCGTGAAATGATTGGAAGCCAATCGAAAATCAGAATGTCCCCGTTTCTGGTCCCCTCAAAAACTATTAATAGTCGCCTAGAAGTCATCGTTGCTCAGATTTTGAAGCGAGTCTTTCATCGCGTGGTCAAAGAACTTCGTGGGAGGAACGGCGAATTTGTCTCGCTTTCTAGATCCAACAAACACTGTAATCGTATTCAAAGGGTCATTGCTGTAGCCATAACCGCTACCTATCCCGCGGAGGCCCGCTGATCTAAGCGCGTCCGACACAACTTGGTTTAAGTAAGGCGGTGGGTGGAGTCTCTCTTGAATCGTGGATGGTTGAGGAGGATTTGGGCCTGTCTGCTGGATTGTCACTCCTTCCATATTGTTGATCATCTGCTGCAGTTCGCTACTGCAGGAAATTGGGGCCGTACTCCCTTGAGGGCTAATCGAACACGTAATTGCCGAAGGATTAACTGGCATCATATTTGGTAGCCAGTTGCCCGCCTTAAATGCTGAAGCAAAGTCCTCCGCATATCTTTGAGCCTCTCCGTTGCCAAGAATATATCTAATCCTCACTTCGTGCGGCTGAGAATTCGCTGCCAGATATTTTCCAAATGCACCGATTTGTTCATTAGTAAGTTGTCGTGGCAATACATATCGGACCATTTCAACTTCGAGATGTCTTACCCTCTGCTGCAGCAAAGAAAGATATATGCCCATGAATAGTAGCAAGAGAACAAGAATCTTCCACCTGGCGTCAGGGTCGGAGATGAATCGCTCTACAGAAAGAAAAAACAATTGGTGGGGAGTAGGGCCTTGTGCCCCCTTCCTGCGTAAGTAACCCAAATAGAGGAGCATTCCTAGTCCGAGGGGGACAGTAACCCAATATGGCGACCACTCTGGGAGTCTGACATTAAGTCCTTCTGCGAGTCTGTATGCCAAGGGTTCGTTAGAGAGCAGGCTCCATACGGCTGAGAGCCACTGAGGACCAGTAACAAAAATGAGAACAAGGATAGAGCTGGACCACGGATAGCGAGCTGCCAAGTTAGAAACAGTGGGAGGAAGCATTGCGCACTCCTGTAGAATGACCTTTGATCATAGCCAGTACGCAACACGAAGTAAATCGCAGGATTGTTATAGAGAGGAAGAAACATAGTGTCGCACTCAAGGTGTCCAATTGTCCCAGATCCCTGCTGGTTGTACGTGGCCTTTGAAAACGGAAAATTGTATCGGAAGTCTTTTCTGACCTGACGAGTCATTGGCAATAGGTTATTCAGAATATGCCTCTCCTGCTAGACGAAATGATCGGACTTCTCGCCTTTCCTGCTGCATCAGGACCAATGTCTTCACCGCTTGCTTCTCTCTAGGTGCGTGAGTAGTATTTCGATCGTCGAACACGTGCCACTATCGGAGGCACCATGCGCACCACTACTGCGTTCGACAACAATCTCATGCGGCAGGCGATGCAGGTGACCGGGCTTTTAACCAAGAAAGCGGTTGATGAAGAAGGGCTTCGCTTGCTCGTCAAAGTTGAAGGACAAGAAAGTATGCGCCGTCTTCGTGGGAAGATCGTGGTCGATAGCGGTATTCGCCAATTGGAAAAAGGAGAGCAGTTGTTATGACTCAGCAACAATATCCCCGCAGTCCCAAAGCCCTGCTTGGTGGCATTGCCCATCTGGGGCGGTTTATCGACAAGATCAAGCTTCGCAATGCCGGTCAGATCCAGGACTACAACTACATCACGGTCGGGTTCGACAAGTACCTGGTCGATTTCCTCGCTATCGATCCCAAAGCGTTCGAGCAAAAAGTTCTCGCCGGTGGAACGGATGAGCAAATGCTCGCCTGGGTCGTGGCGAACGGCAAGCCGCACTCGCACGAGGAGATCGCGCAATGGTCACAGGGCCTGCTGTCATCCGGCCCGAAAGATGATACGACGCGGGCGCGTTTGCAGAGTCGGGTGCAGGATGTGGCGACGAAGCGCGGCGTGCCGGTGAGTTCGCTTCCTCCAGCTTCCACATGGGTCGACGCGATCGAACTCGACGAAGGCCGTATGTAGGAGGTTCCTATGCAGATGATGATGCTGGTCTTCCGCTCATCGTTGAAGGAGCAGGTCCATGCGTTGCTTCACCGTTGTGACGTGAAGGCGTTCACGGAAGTGAATGAGTCGGTGGGCTATGGTCAGACCGGTCCTGCCGAGGGGCTGGCCTTCTATCCCGGCACCAATTCGGTGATTCTAGTTGCGCTCGATGACGATCATCAGGCGCGCGTGACGAAGGCGGTGACAGCCTGGTGTGATGAATCGGCCAAACATCCCGGTTGGCAGAAACCATCTATTCGTGTGTTTGCTTGGCCCTGCACCCAGATTGTCTAGCAGGCTGTTGATAAAGTCCGCCAGCGGCGTTCTCGCCTTACTCTGCAGATTCGTGGAGCGTGAATCGTGAAGCGTATCTCGCGAACGTGCTTCAGTTGATTCTGCAACGAGAGACGCACGACGCTTCACGAGCGACGGACGAAGAGGACGGCCTTCCTGAACAGCCTGCGGGCTATTCAGCTTCTGTTAGTGACCTCAGAAGTGGTGGCGTGCTGGCTATGCGGCGGGAAGGGTCAGAAGCTTTTTCATCTCGCAGTGCGCCATGACCACGTCGGGGGCGCGCTGCAGAGCTTCGTAGTAGCTCCGTTCAAATCCATCGCCTAGTTCAGAGGGGCGGATCATGCCGCGGACTTCCGTCAGGATCTGCGCCACATCCTCCAGGGTCAGGTTGCACTCTTCATCCAGCATCTCATCGATGCGAACCACCACATTGGACAGCGGATGCAGCCAGGTGAACCAGGGATCGTTCATGACCAGTTGCAGCAACTGGCCGGTCGAATCCACGCGGCCATAGATCCGCTCGAAGGTGAGCTGCTCCGCTACGATCAGGGCCTTGTGAAGCCCCAACAGTCCGTGGCGCACATCGGTCAGGGTTTGGCGAAGCGGGTTGGTTTTTTGTATCGTGGATTGCTGAGATGAAATAGCCATAGGTAAATTCTAGCAGGGTTTTTAAATTTTGCAGGCCGTTGATTCCCGGCGATGCACTTTTAGGTCTGGCTACATTATCGGCAGGTCGCTTTCTACACTGAAGAGTCCCATGATTATCTTATCGGCCGAGTCGACCGCTTCCACTGGAAGGGATGTGGCTGTTTGGAGAAAGGGCAGGGGATAATGCACGATTCGGATTGAGCGGGAGGATCGGCGCCGGTGTCAGGTTATTCGGCGGCAGGGGAGTGCCGAACGCGGAGCGGTTCCCGCTCTCAGTCTCGCCGTGCGGCCGTAAGCCTATCGGGCTTTCAGTCCCTGGTTTGGGGACGATGATTTGATTGCCATGCGGATCAGAATAGATGCCGATGTCGCCGCCGAGGTGGGAGAGGCGACCGCTGGCACCGTCATGATTCTGAATAATGCGACTCTCGGTCGAGCCGGTCACGGCAGACAATGCCAGGTATGTCATTGCGATTGCGAGTGATGTGAGCATCTGCTTCATTCTCTTCGCTCAACCCGTACTACAATTAACTGTACTCCTCGATTGAGAATTCTTCCAGGTACGTACCCGAGCAGAAGGGGTGGGCTAGTCGGTAATGCGGGTCCCGTAAAACGTAAACAACTCTCCTGCCAGATGTCCCATCTCTTCCGGATCGGTCTGTCGCTTGCGGCGGATGTAGTCGTTCAGAATGCGTCCGTCCGCCGTCTTATGCACGTGGGGGAGGGCCAGATTCATGCGGTAGCGTTCGACGGCTTCCGCGACGCGGCTGATAAACACTACAGTGCCGTCTGGTTCGATCCGTTCG